>NZ_JBCPDQ010000005.1:68975-134114 GCF_040915325.1 Coprococcus sp. RTP21281st1_F1_RTP21281_210402 | reverse complement strand
CTATATTATCTGCAAATATCTTTTCGAACACTTCCTTTGCAACACAGCCATTGATAACCCTGTCATCAACAAGCTTGATGAGCTTCGCAAGATTCTCCGCTGAAAACTTCAGGTCTTCCGCATCAACACTGTTCTCCTTCATCAGTCTCATGGTCTCTCCCATGATCCAGTTGGAAACCTTCTTTGCAGGTGCTCCCAGTGCAATCGCGTCCTCAAACAGATCTGCCAGCTTCTTGGAGGCCGTGATGATGTCTATATCATAGTCAGGAATCGCATATTCCTCTTTGTATCTTATCTTCTTCTCGTCTCTGAACTCAGGCTGTGCATCCCTTACCTGCTGGAGCCACTCATCGCTGATGTGGATAGGTACAAGGTCAGGATCAGGGAAATATCTGTAATCCTGTGCATCCTCCTTGGATCTCATAGGATATGAATACTCCTTAGTATCATCCCATCTTCTTGTCTCCTGGACAACATTTTCACCAGACTCGATGAGATCGATCTGTCTCTCTCTCTCATTCTCTATGGCTCTGGCAATGGCCTTGAATGAGTTCAGGTTCTTGGTCTCTGTACGTGTGCCAAACTCCTCTGAGCCAACCTCTCTGATCGAAAGATTGACATCAGCACGCATGGATCCCTCATTCAGCTTACAGTCTGAAGCTCCGAGATACTGTATCGTCTCCCTGAGCTTTTCAAGATATGCTATTACATCCTCCGCAGATCTCATGTCAGGCTCAGATACTATCTCTATAAGAGGCACACCTGAACGGTTGAAATCCACAAGTGAGCTGTCTGTATATGGATCATGGACAAGCTTACCTGCATCCTCCTCCATATGTATCTCATGGATCCTCACATATTTCTTAACTCCGTCAACCTCTATCTCAACCTTACCATCCCTGCATATTGGATAGTAGAGCTGTGATATCTGGTAGTTCTGTGGGTTGTCCGGATAGAAATAGTTCTTTCGGTCAAACTTGCAATTCTGTGTGATAGTGCAGTTTGTTGCAAGACCAACCGCAATCGCTTTATTCACAACCTCTTTGTTAAGTACCGGAAGTGAGCCCGGCATTCCTGTACATACAGGACATGTATGTGTATTCGGAGCTCCTCCAAATGCTGTGCTGCAGCCGCAGAATATCTTTGTCTTGGTCGCAAGCTCTACATGGACCTCAAGTCCGATGACTGTCTCATATGTCTTTGCCATCTCTTACAGCCCCCTTTCTGAAACCTGTGCAGGTCTCTTGTACTCTCTAGTCTGCTCAAATGCATACGCTGCCCTAATAATGGTCTTTTCGTCAAATGCATCTCCAACCATCTGCACACCTATAGGCATTCCATCCTTATCAGTTCCACATGGAAGTGATATTCCCGGAAGTCCTGCAAGATTTACAGGGACTGTGTACACATCTCCCAGATACATCTTGATAGGATCTGAGAGTGACTCTCCCATCTTCAGTGCTGTTGTAGGTGCAACAGGTCCGAGAATGATATCATACTTCTCAAACGCCTTGTCATACGCCTGTTTGATGAGCGCCTTTGCCTTGAGGGCCTTTACATAATATGCATCGTAATAGCCTGAACTCAGCACAAATGAACCGAGCATGATTCTTCTCTTGACCTCAGGGCCAAATCCTTCTGAACGGCTCTTCTTGTACATGTTGTGAAGATCTGTGTACTCTGGTGTTCTGTAACCATATTTTACACCGTCGAATCTCTCAAGGTTAGAACTTGCCTCCGCCGATGCAATGATATAGTAAGCAGGAATAGCATACTCAACCATTCCAAGATCAAACTCCTCAACAATAGCTCCCTTTGCCTTCAAAGCCTCAGCTACTCCATACACGGCTTCCTTTATCTCAGGCTCAAGTCCCTCTGTGAAATAGTCTCTTGGAAGACCGATCTTAAGGCCTTTCACATCATCCACAAGTGCGCTTGTAAAATCATTGTCATCTCTGTTAACTGATGTTGAATCCTTCTTGTCATACTGTGATATGATCTCAAGGATCGTCGCACAGTCCTCTACATTCTTCGCAAGTGGTCCGATCTGGTCAAGTGATGAACCGTATGCTATAAGTCCGTATCTTGACACTCTTCCATAGGTTGGCTTGATTCCGGTAACACCGCAGAATGAAGCCGGCTGTCTGATAGATCCACCGGTATCTGAACCGAGGGCACATGGCACCTCCTCACCGGCAACTGCTGCCGCTGATCCACCTGATGAACCACCTGGAACTCTATTTGTATCCCATGGATTTCTTGTCTCACCAAAATATGATGTCTCGGTTGTACTTCCCATGGCAAACTCATCCATGTTGGTATGTCCTACTATAACCGCTCCTGCTTCCTTGAGCTTCACAACGGCCTCAGCTGTATATGTCGGAACAAAATTTGACAGAATCTTGGATGAACAGCTTGTCTGCACACCCTCCTGGCACATATTGTCCTTTATTGCTATCGGAACTCCTGCAAGAGGACCATTGAGCTCTCCCGCATCTATCTTCTTCTGCACTTCCTCCGCCTGGGCAAGTGCTCCTTCACGATCAACCGTGACAAAACTATTATAATCTTTCTCGCACGCCTCGATGCTGTCAAGACAGGCCTGTGTCGCTTCAACTACGCTCACCTGTCCATCTTTAATAGCTTTTCCCAGCTCTACAGCCGTCATACCCATTAAATTCACTTCAGCCTACCTCCTAGTCAAATGTCTTTGGCACCTTGTAGCAGCCATCCTTCTGCTCTGGCGCATTCTTCAGCATGTTCTCTCTGTCGTCTCCATTTACAACAACGTCCTCACGGAACACATTGTTGTATGGGAATGTATGGCTCATAGCCTCCACACCGTCTGTATTAAGTTCATTCAGTTTGCTGACATAATCAAGCATGTCTGACATATCCTTCTTTGCCTGCTCCTTCTCCTCCGGGGAGAGCTCAAGCTTTGCAAGGATTCCAACATAATCAATTGTTTCATCAGTTATCGTCATGTTCTTGTTCTCCTATCTTTAATGAGCAAAAATAAAGAATGTGCCTTCTTATTATTCTGTGTCAAATAATGTAAACACATTCTCCCGCCATGGTATTTTGTACCACAAAATTCCCCTAAAATATATCACATCCTGGGATATTATGCAAGACTATGGGCATTTTTACCTGTATTACGCAAAACACCGCCATGTAAAACGCTGCATACATGGCGGTGCTGTAGCCCAGCTCTATGTCCTATTTCAATAGAATATGTCTACTTTCTTATTTTTTTATATATTAATATCCCCGCACTTCCCATAAGCGCCAGAATGACCACACCTGCCACTTCTTTCACGGGCAGCCTGTCACCAGTATCTGGATGTCTCACCGGCGGAGTGCTGCGCGTAGTTGTCATGGTTATTGTCGTTCCTGTTGTGCTCCATGTAGTACGTTCCGTGGTCGACTCTGTAGTTGTACCCGTCGTAGTTTCTGTTGAGGTATCCTCTGTTGTTGTTCCTGTTGTTGATTCTGTTGTCGTGTCTTCCGTTGTGGTATCTTCTGTTGTGGTATCTTCTGTTGTGGTATCTTCTGTTGTCGTGTCCTCTGTCGTCGTGTCTTCTGTTGTGGTATCTTCCGTTGTCGTATCCTTTGTCGTTGTGTCTTCCGTGGTTGTGTCTTCGGTTGTCGTGTCCTCCGTTGTCGTATCTTCGGTTGTCGTATCTTCGGTCGTCGTACCCTCTGTCGTTGGCTCTTCATCCAGGAAATCATTTCCCGGTACTCTGTGGAACTCTCCTCCGTTTGAGAATACTTCACTCACCACACAACCATCCCAGTTGTGTCCGAGATTTACCGCTGCCTCTGGAGCTATCACTGTTCCAAATCCCCTGCCCGCAAATGTTATGCTTCCGCCAAATTGTCCATCTGCTGCCGAGCTGTCATAGAAGTTAAAATACATTCTGTTGTAGGCATTATAAAAATTACCATTATCGTTTGCCTTTGCATCGCTCTTGCTTCCAAGTATCAGATCGCCCAGAACAGCATTCTGGATACCTGCCAGATCAATATTCATGAGCAGCACCGTATCATCACCATAATCCGGGAACTCAAAATATATCGGATTTGTGCCCGCGGCGAGCTGACTGTAATCCATGGATACCACATGCAGTCCGCTACCATTTACTGACACACTTCTATCGTTCATATCACCTGTTATATCAACATCCACAGTACCCTCTGTGTCTGCATAAGTCCTAAGTTTCTGACTATAGTCAATAAACTTTCTCTGTATATCAGCCATATCTGCATATTTAGAATATTCACCATCATCTTCAATTTCTGCATCGGTTCTGACATTTGCCGGACTGTCAAGCTTTGTCTGGGTACCATCATTCATGCGGATATATATTTCACCGCCATCTGCTCTCCTGACTTTCGCTCCTGTATAAAGCATATCAGTTCCTGCATCCGACACACAGCCACACATCCGTTCAGCATTTTCAAAGTAGAATTCCTCATATACTCCATACGAATTTCTGAGTCCCGAGTTTGAATTTGCACTGAGTGTCCTTGTGATAAAGTTACTGTGAAGATGTGTCTGTGCATACAGTGTGTCAAAACATATCACACCAAAGTCCCCCATTAGCTCCGTTGCAGAGCTGCTTTGCAGCATATAACTGCCATCATCCGCCTTTGCAAGTGCTCCTATAGTCCCCGCCGTCACGCAAAGCACAAAAACCATCGCCACTGCAACTGCTATGAGCTGCATAGTCTGAAAGCACATCCCATTATCATGGTTACCTCTCATTCAATGTCCGCCTTAACTATTTCGTCTCAAATACATAGTATTCAACAGACTTCCCGCATATTCGTTATAATAAAAAAATCCCCGAACAGATTCGACATAATTTTCACTATGTCTTATCCATCCGGGGATGAGCCAGGCAGGTCAGAATGGTCTCTCAGGATCAACAATATGCCTTATATTCCTATCCACATATATCGATGTCTCCACGAACCAGTCATACTCCGGTCTGTCATGAAATGGTCCCACATAAGCATATCCCGCAATCTGTCCTGGCAGCTCAGCCACCAGATACGGATATCTCTCAATATCTGAATTTTTATCCTTACCAGGCTTTGACTGCTTTGTCACTTTTGCCCGCCTCCATGTTCTTAAGTCTTTACTCTATGATACTCACTATCTCCTCAGAGTCAGCCTTGACTTTATATGTCTCACCTATGTCAAGTTTGTCATATATAGACTTTTCAACTTTATATGTCTTTTCCTTATCCTTCACTTCACATGTGACTTCATATTCAACTGATTTTTTCCCTAGCCTCTCCTTGTCTGTGAGCTGGGGATCTGGGTATTCCGGTGTCTTTCCACCGCCCTCGGCGGTCTCCGTCCTGTCGTACTTCCACCGCCATATTGTATAATAATACTTCGTCCTGTATATAGGCTTATCTCTATACACCGGAACAGACCTCGTTCTCGTCACATATCCATAATCGTCCACATCATTTGCAACTTCAGAGAAGGTTCCATCTCCATTGTCCTCATAGCTGTACTCCACATGGGAACCTATCACCTCATATGAATCATAGGTCTCCTCACGCTCACCAACATATTCCTGTTCAGTATGGTGCACCTCTTGTTTCGTGGTCTTTAGCGTGGCACCCTCGGGGAGTTCCCAGTCGTCTTCATCACACAGAATATATTTCTCCACATCAACACTGGTCTTCCATGTCATATCCCTGACTGTGACTGTCCTCTTCTTTGGCATGGCTATGATCGCCGTAAGTCCGATTATAGCCGCTATCACAAGCATGCCGATCAGCACTATCTTCCATGCTCCAAATGAATGTCCTCTTTTCCGATTGCCCTGCCCGCCTTTTTGTCCGTCGGCAGCCGTTCCTGTACCTGATGCATTCCTGGCATTCCTTGCGTCCTGCTCTTTCCTGACGTCAAAATACCCCTTATCCTTCGCACCTCGTTCAGCACCGCAGCTGCTGCACCGTGTGTTAAGAGCTGAATTGTAATTGCCACAATGATCACATAACCAGTCGGCACCTTTTCCCTTTGTCTGACTCTCCTCCGCGGACAAATACCGCACTCCATCCATATAGAACTTAACTTCCTGTCCCCTCGGCTTTCCGCAGGACGGACACTCACGCTTCGTTCCTTCTATATGTTTCGTACTACAATATGGGCAGTCTCAATACCCCATTACAAGTTTTCCCATACGCAATATCCTCCCCATATATACTACAGATAACTTACCTGCGCAGCAACATCGTAATCATGTGGTGTCTTGTTGTCAGTCTTGTGTCCAACGGCAAGAGCTATCTGGAATGAATATCCCTTCGGTATTGCAAGTGCCTTGTCAAAATATGCTTTCTTCTCCCCGTGAAGTGCATCATACACGCAACCGATTATCAGATTTCCGAGCCCCATGCTCTCTGCCGCTATAGCCATATTCTGAACTGCAATTCCTGAATCCACCTTGCTCCACTTGAAGTCATCCTCAGCGCTTAAGAATATGAGCACCGGAGCCTCATAATAGAAATTGTGAGGCTGCTTATCCTGTCCGCGAAGTGCACGCTTCTCTGCATCAAGCTCTTCCAGAATTGGAGCATCACCCTTAACAACTGTAAAATGTATCTCTTTCTTATTCATACCTGTAGGTCCCTGAAGCCCAGCCTCGATGACCTTCTCAAGCTGCTCCTTCATAACCTCTTCATCACTGTATGCTCTCGCTGAGCTTCTCTTTTTTATTACCTCTAATACCTGATTATCCATTGTCTTTTACCTCCTATTCTGTCATTCCTATACCGTTATCTCTATCTGATTATCCTCTATGCAGACCACACAGCTCTCATAGTATCCATCGCCTGTCGTCCGCGGTCCACTTGTCACCTCATAGCCATCCTCCGCAAGCTGTCTGGTAAGCTCATCAACTTTTTCTTTGCTTCCCACACTGAATGCTATATGTATCAATCCGGTTCTGTTAAGTGTCTTTTCAGAATCATCCATTCCCTGCCTGTTCATTATCTCAAGCCTTGCGCCATCATCAAATGTGAGAAAATATGAACGGAAGTCCGTCGTTTTATTATGATATCCCTCATTTGCTGATGCTCCCAGATATTTCTCAAAAAAATTCTTCGCAGCTTTAAGATCATTCACATACATCGCAACATGCTCAATTCTCATAAATGCAACTCCTCATTATCTTATACGCTACACTCAGATAGACAAACTACTATATGCATGCTGCTATAGGCATGCTATATAAGCTATTTTAACCCAATGCCACATTTTACACAATGGCATAAAAATATCACCTTTATCCATTTGTATGAATAAAGGTGATATCCCGTTAAAAGCAACGTCTGTAATCAGCCCGTTACACAATTTCATTCTTAGAGCATACCCTCAAGTGTCTCTCTGATAGCCTTGATAAAGTTCTCACTGTTGAGGACTGTTGGGTTCTCGAGAGTTGTGATGAGAGCCAGATCCTTTGTCATCTTGCCATCTTCTATAGTCTTGATGGTTGCAGCCTCGAGCTTGTCTGCAAAATCCTGAAGTGCCTGGATTCCATCAAGCTCTCCACGCTTTCTGAGTGCTCCTGACCATGCGAAGATAGTTGCAACTGAGTTGGTTGATGTCTCCTCACCGGCAAGGTGCTTGTAGTAATGTCTCATAACTGTTCCGTGTGCTGCCTCGTACTCATACTTTCCATCAGGGGATACGAGAACTGATGTCATCATGGCAAGTGAACCAAATGCTGATGAGATCATATCACTCATTACATCTCCATCATAATTCTTACATGCCCAGATGTAACCGCCTTCACTCTTCATAACACGGGCAACCGCATCATCTATAAGTGTGTAGAAGTACTCAATACCTGCTGCATCGAACTGCTCCTTATACTCTGCATCGAATATCTCCTGGAAGATATCCTTGAATGTATGGTCATACTTCTTTGATATGGTATCCTTTGTGGCAAACCACAGTGTCTGCTTGGTATCAAGCGCATACTTGAAACAGCTTCTTGCAAAGCTCTCAATAGACTTGTCCACGTTGTGCTGTCCCTGAAGAACACCAGGGCCATCAAACTTATGTATAGTCTCCTTTATAACCTGTCCGTCATCGCCTGTGAATACAAGCTCTGCAGTTCCAGGACCTGGAACATCGATCTCTACGCTCTTGTATACATCACCATATGCATGTCTTGCGATGGTGATAGGCTTCTTCCAGTTCTTAACACATGGCTCGATTCCCTTTACTACGATAGGTGCTCTGAACACTGTACCATCAAGGATCGCTCTGATGGTTCCGTTAGGGCTCTTCCACATCTCCTTGAGATTGTACTCCTTAACTCTTGCCGCATTAGGTGTGATAGTAGCACACTTTACAGCTACGCCATACTTCTGTGTTGCGTATGCTGAGTCAAATGTTACCTTGTCATCTGTCTCATTTCTATGTACAAGTCCAAGGTCATAGTACTCTGACTTGAGATCGATAAATGGATAAATAAGCTCATCCTTGATATACTGCCAGAGAATTCTGGTCATCTCATCTCCATCCATCTCTACAAGTGGTGTGGTCATCTGAATCTTTTCCATGTTTTATGTCCTCCATCTTTGTGTTTTCTAAGTTTTGTTATATACTCACTGCCGATTATAAACTATAAGGGGCTATATTTCTAGTTTTTTTGAATTATACATACCAATTATTAATTTTCTTAAGCCCTATAACCATATTCTTGATCAGCTATTTTTTTCAGCCTTACACATATCCATATATTCCTCTCACGGATACTTCCCCGGATATTATATCGTGAACCTCGCCATCGGCATCCCTCACCAGAAGTCCGCCATCCTTTGAAAGTCCAAGCGCCGTGTACTCTGTCTTTTTATCCCCCTCTATTACATACACCTGCTTATCCCTGTTCACAAGATAACTGTTGTACTCATCAACAAGGAATCCCAGGTCCTTATTCTTTATAAATTCGTCATATAGCTTTTCAAATTCATTTGACACCTGTGCAATGAACCATGACCTGTCACAGCCCTTGCCATTTTCCAGCAGTATTGATGTGGCCTTGTCTGCTATGTCCTCAGGGAAGCTTCGGTTATACACGTTTATGCCTATTCCCACAACAACATAGCTTATGTCAGTTCCCTCGGAACTCATCTCTGTGAGGATTCCGACCAGTTTTTTTCCATCAGACAACACATCATTCGGCCATTTAATCTGAGGCTTTACTCCATCCACCTTGCTGAACGCTCTGGCAAGTGCCACCGCCGACACCAGAGTTATCCTTGACACACAGGAAATATCTATGTCCGGCTTGAGCAGATACGACATGGATATTGTCGTGCCCTTATCAGAATTCCAACTGTGGCCTCTTCGTCCCTTTCCTGCAGTCTGCTCATTTGCCACGAACAGAGCTCCGTGAACACAGTCAGTTTCCCCGACTATCTTGGCACGGGTGTTCGTTGAATCCGTCTCATCATAATAGTAAAGCTTTCTGGCAAATGTTCTGGTCTCAAGATACTTTGAGATCTTCTCCTCAGACATTACATCAGGCTCACTCACCAATCTGTATCCCTTGTTGTTCACGCCCTCGATCACATAACCTTCATTCTTGAGTGCCTGTATGTTCTTCCACACCGCTGTTCTGGATACCCCCAACAGCTCACAGAGCTCCTGTCCTGACACATATCCATCACTGTTCTGCAGCTTTTCAAGTATTTTATTCTTCATCAGTTCTTACCTTCTCTCTCAGGATATCGTATACCGCCTCACATTTGCCTTTTGCTCCGGCAAATGGAACTATGTAACTCTCCCTGCCTCTGTCAAACTTAATTATATAATACTTCAATTCAGGATCAGGCTCTATCATGATATACCCTGTAATAGTCTCATACGGTATCACCTTACTGCCTCTCTTCTGAATGATCGTTACAACATCCTGACCAAACAGATATGTCATATCATATGCAGACTTTCTAAATGAAGCCTTGACCACATAAAATCCATATGCCATGGCCGCAATCGCAATAGCAGCCTTTATCATTCTGTAGTGACCTCCCATAGCCCACCACACAAGTGCTATACCTGCCAGTACAAATATTATGCCAACCACCCTGTACGCTATCCTGGTGCTCTTTCTCTTGACTACCTTCTGTCTGATGATTCCATCTGCCTGAGTTTCCTGTTCTTCACGCCTTGCGCGCTCCAGCTCGTCCACGAGCTTTCCAGCCTGTCTGACAAGCACCTTCTGCCTGTAGGCTCTCGAAGTACCATTCTCTATGCTGCTTATATTTCTAATCTCTTCTCTGTGTTTTTTATTGTTCTTTTTTTTATCACTATCTCTACTCATTCCATATCCCCCGCCAGGTCATTATCGTTATCGACATTACCCTGGTTTGTATCCATGCGCTTTATGCACAATTATTTTCTCTTTTTTCATCACTTTTACGACTATACTTATATTAGTTCAGAGACTAATATATATCAAGTTTCCAGCATTACAAAAGTGTTTACATTTTACCACGTTTAATCACCTTTTTTCCATATATAAAATCATTAAAAGGTGATTAACTAGCAAACACACGATATCGTGAAAACAACCTGTAAATAACAATTTTGGAGAGGTGAATTACATGAAGAATTTTATCGCACGCATCAGTGGCACAAAAGACCTCACTGAAGGAAAGCCTTCAAAGCTTATATTGAACTTTGGTCTGCCCCTTCTCTTTGGTCTGATATTTCAGCAGTTTTATAATATGGTAGATTCTGTCATAGTCGGGCAGAAGCTTGGGACTGACGCGCTGGCGGCGGTAGGTTCCACCGGAAGCATCAACTTCATGATACTCGGTTTCTGTATAGGAATCTGCAACGGATTTGCAATCCCTGTTGCACAGGCTTACGGTGCGAAGGATTTCAAAGCTCTTAAGGCTTATATAATCAACAGTATATGGTCATCCGTTGCACTGGCTGCTGTTATAACAGTGGCAGTAAGTATCTTTACCATGCAGATACTCAAGGCTCTCAGAACACCTTCGAATATCATCGATGATGCATATATATACATATTTATAATATTCCTGGGCATTCCGGCAACCTTCCTCTACAACCTGACCGCCGGGATACTGAGATCACTCGGAGACAGTATCACACCTGTCATATTCCTTGTGGGTTCATCAATTGTCAACATAATACTTGATCTTATACTTGTTGTTCCTATGGGCGTCGCCGGAGCTGCAGTTGCCACAGTAGCTTCACAGGCAGTGTCAGGAATCATATGTACGATATACATGACAAAGAAACTGAAGTATCTTGAATTCAGTAAAGAGGATTGGACATTCAGCATGCGCCACTGCCTTAAGCTCTGCGGTATGGGTCTGCCTATGGGCCTGCAGTACAGCATAACCGCCATAGGCAGTGTCATTCTTCAGACCGCAGTCAATGATATGGGTTCAACATATGTTGCAGCCGTATCAGCAGGAAGCAAGATTTCCATGTTCATGTGCTGTCCTTTCGATGCAATGGGCTCCACCATGGCAACATACGGAGGTCAGAATGTTGGTGCCAGACGTCTTGACCGTGTTGATCAGGGACTTAAAGCCTGTATCAAGATGGGAATCATATATGCCCTCGTGGCTCTGGCTTTCTCCATCGTATTCGGAAAGCAGATTGCACTTCTCTTTGTAAAGAAGGAACAGATTGAGCTTATCGGCTACATATATGAATTCGTAGTTATCAACGCCGCATTCTACATATTCCTGGCTCTTGTGAATATCGTAAGATTCATGATACAGGGGCTTGGATACTCGACTTTCGCCATACTTGCAGGCATATGTGAGATGATTGCCCGTTCTGTTGCCGGTTTCGTGCTGGTGCCTCATTTCGGTTTCATCTGCGTATCACTAGGAAGTCCGCTTGCATGGGTATGTGCTGATCTCTTCCTGATACCTGCGTACCTGTGGGTTATGAAACAGCTGAGACGAAAATTCGGGGGAAATAAAATCAGCCGTGCAAAGTCCGCAACGGCAACAATATAATCGGTTTATGAACAGACTCACTTGTGTCTCGATCACATGTGAGTCTGTTTCATTTGCACCCTATTGGGATACTAAAGTCTGTTCTGCATCCTTTCCTGTTTCGGAGTGATTCCCCTCCACTTTTTATACACACGGATAAAATAACTGCTGTCCGAAAAACCATTTTCCTGCGCGATATATTCCATGGAATAATCCGAATACAGCAGCATGTTCTGCGCCTTGTTGAGCCTTATATACAATATGTATTCCTTACACGATCTTCCATAACGAGCCTTAAATGATCTGGCAAAGTGTGAATAACTCATACTGCACATTTCTGCCAGATCTTGAACCTCTATCTGTTCTGACGAATGCGCATCTATATATTCCAGTATGTGATTGAAATACACATCACCATCCGACCTCTTATGCTTAAAATCTCCATTTGTTTTCATTTGTCTTGCCATGATGATGAGCAGCTTATATATCCCAGACTGAACCGCAAGCATGTACATCTCCCGCTTTTCCGTATACTCCTCAAATATATCCTGAACAATATCTGCCATACTTTCTTTTAGTTTTTCAGACCTTATAACCATACAGAAATCTGTAGTCTCCGTCCTGTATACAAAACAATCATACATTTTCCTTACATAAGTCTGGGGAATGCCCAGTGTATACATATTAAACTTTATGACCGCATACTTCACCGATTCCGTACAGGTCTTATCCGCCTTTATACTGTGAAGCTGCAGCGGATATAGGTAGCACATATCCCCTTTTCTGAGAACCGTCTCTCCATCATTGCAGATCACCCGGATAGATCCGCTGACTATATAAAGCATCTCACTGTAATAGTGCCAGTGCAATTCAGAATGCACCCAATCTGTGTAAAATATATCATATGGCTGTTTCATCTCATCAATGTACTCAAACATTTCCATAGCAGTCTCCCCCTACGATCCAAGTTGTATCATGATAGGTTTATACAATTTTTTGCTCTTTATATAATACAATTATTACATTTATTTGTATATGATAAAAGCATATCAAACACATACTAATGAAGGAGAAAATAAGATGCAGAAAGCAGCAAACAAGCACATATCGCATTCAGCACAGAATCTGCTGGATTATTTATCGGAGATTTCTGGTAAAAAGATAATAACAGGTCAGCACACACAAACCAATCCTATGGAGGAGATTGACTATATATACGAACAGACAGGCAAATATCCGGCACTCAGAGGTTTCGAGCTGCTTGGATACTCGCCAAACATAAACTATAATGATGCATCCGCAGAATGTCTCACAGAGGTATATGAAAATCAGAATACCCTTGACACCGCTCTCGAATGGGCAAAGAAAACAAATGGCATTGTCACTTTCACATTTCACTGGTTCTCTCCGATTGGAGGTCGTGACAAGAGTTTCTACACAGAGCACACTGACTTCGACGCTGAAAAGGTGCTCATTCCAGGAACAAGAGAACGTGATGCTTTCTACCACGATATGGACATCATCGCAAAGGAACTCCGAAGATTCCAGCTTGAAGATATCCCGGTTCTGTGGAGACCTTTCCACGAGTCCGAGGGCACCTGGTTCTGGTGGGGTGCCAAAGGTCCTGCTGTTGCGGCAAAGCTCTACAGACTCATGTTCGACTACTATACAAATGTACTGAACATCAACAACCTTATATGGGTATGGAACTGTCCTACAAAAGGCGTATACCCTGGAGATGACTTCGTTGATATTGTCTCCATGGACATATATCTGCCGGAATACACAGCAACCGATTACAGTGAAGAATATACAAAGCTTGTAGAAGCTACCTCTCCGAACAAGGTTGCTGCCCTTACCGAAGTCGGATATATACCGGATATACATCTTCTGGAGAAGTCACACACTCCATGGGCATACTACATGACATGGTCTGAAAAATTCTGCATAGGAGAAAAATTCAATTCCAACGAAAATCTTAAGGCTATGTATGACAGCCAATATGCTGTTACCGGAAAGTAAGTGGGTAAGTCTGTTATATGTAACGGCTGTAATGCTCACTTTATAAAACGACTTCAAAAATCGTTCCTCCAGACGGATTAGACTTAACTGCAATATTACCATCATGCACTATCACGATCTCGCGGACAAGAGCAAGTCCCAGTCCTACGCCGCCAAGCTCACGGCTTCTGGATTTATCCACGCGAAAGAAAGGTTCAAACACGCGATCCTTCAATTCTTCCGGGATGCCATTTCCGGTATCCTCTACTGACAGGTAAACGTGTTTTTCCTTCTGACGCGCTGTCACTGTAACCCGTCCTCCTGTGCGGTTATATTTTATAGCATTCTCAACAAGATTGTATAACATCCTGTAAATAAGGATGTCACTTCCTATCATCGTTACATCCGTACATTCTCCAATAAGTTCTATATCCTTTTCCTGTGCAAGAGGTTCCAGATCCGCCAATACCTCATCAACAAGCGCGTCGACCATTATTTTATCATCCCGGCTCACAGTTTGAAGCTCACTCATATCAAGAAGTGTCTTTACCATTTTGCTGAGTCTCTCATTCTGTTCAGTTACCATCTTTATCGTCTGCAGAGTGACTTCATCATCTCCCGGATGCCGGGAAGAATTATATGAATCAAGCTGTATCTGCATTAAAGACAGTGGAGTTCTGAGCTCATGTGCTGCATTTGCAGTAAACTGTCTCTGTATCTCAAATGCATCCGAGAGGCGTTCAAGCATCTTGTTATATGAAACGCTGAGCTGGTTCAGTTCTTTAACATTGTTTTCTTCTATTCGTGAATCTGCCAGATTCTGTGCCTGTACCTCTTCAATTTTATCAGAAAACTCACTGATAGGCTTTAGTGCATGCCCACTTATAAAATATGTAGCTACTCCGCCAAGCAGGGCCAGCAAGGCAGAAATTATCAGGCTGTTTTTCTTGTAATCTGCCTTATTATTGTACACCTTAACAGAAAAATCATTTGCAAATTCATCCCATTTATCCTCCGGAATACTGATATATATTTCATCAGTACCGCTCCCATTATCATCTCCCTGGGCATCAACGGTTTCTTGCAGAGAATCAATATAATACACGCCATTTTTATAGACAAGCAAAGTAAGGCATCCACATATAAGCGCAATATATAATGTGATTATACAGGTAAGCCTCCACTGCAGCGACATTCTTTTCATCTGTCGGACTCCTCTCGTATTTTATAGCCTTCTCCCACCTTGTTCAAAATCGGATCATATCCAAGCACTGCCTTAAGCTTTCTTCTCAGCGAAGACATATGTACTCTGATTGCTCCACTGAAGCTGTCAACCGAAGCATCCCAGACATGCTCCATCAATTCCTCCTGGCTTACCGGTCTGCCCAGATTAAGAAGCAGATATTCCAGGATTCCATTTTCTTTTCTTGTAAGGGGAACCTTCTCTCCTTTTGCGTATGCCTCACGTTTTATCGTATCAAACTTTATCCCGCCACTTTCCAGACATACATCCTTCTGTACAAATTTTCTTCTTGTAAGACTTCTGATACGCGCCTCAAGCTCCTGCAGATGAAATGGTTTTTCCATATAATCATTTGCACCTGCATCCAGCCCTTCAACCTTATCCGCAATTTGTCCCCTCGCAGATAATATGATAACCTTTGTCTCCTCATTTTTCTGTCTGAGTTCCTTTAAAATCTCCATTCCATCCATCCCCGGCAGATTCAGATCCAGAACGATCAGGTCATATTCCTCTGACAGAATGCATTCAAGAGCCTCTTCTCCGTCATAACAGGTATCCACCTCATACCCGGCATCATACAGGCTTTTCGCAACCATATCACATATCTGCTTCTCATCTTCAACTATCAATAATCTCAAAACTGTCACCTGTTTCTTAACAAAAATCCTTCTTAACAAAAATTTTACAACAGCTATTGTATAATATCCAAGTCAGCTGGTCAACAAACACAATCATGAAAGGAGCTGCAATAACTTGAAGTACAGGAAAATGTCTCAGATCATTTTACTCATCACGGGTATGGCAATGATCAGCTATGGTGCAGTCAGAGGTGAAGCGGCTGCCGTGCTCAGCAAAGCAATAAAATTATGTCTGGAGTGTGTAGGAATTGGATAAGAATAAATCACTGTCAAAAAAAACAGCCAGAATACGCGGATGGATACAGGCAGCAGCCACGCTGCTTACCAATATTCACATCCCCAATTTATTTAAAGGCAAGATCTATCAGGGCAAAGCAAAAACAGTATGCGTACCAGGACTAAACTGTTACTCCTGTCCTGCTGCAACAGGAGCGTGTCCCATCGGTGCATTTCAGGCGGTCGTCGGATCATCCAAATTTAAATTTTCTTACTACATAACCGGTTTTTTCATTTTAATCGGTGTGATCCTCGGAAGATTTATATGTGGGTTTTTGTGTCCATTTGGATGGTTTCAGGATCTGCTTCACAAAATCCCCGGGAAAAAGTTTTCCACAGCCAGGCTGAAACCACTAAGATACCTGAAATATATAATCCTTATTGTTTTCGTTATACTTCTGCCGATGCTTGTAACGAACTCCATAGGAATGGGAGACCCGTTCTTCTGTAAGTATATTTGTCCACAAGGTGTTCTGGAGGGTGCTATACCACTTTCACTTGGAAATGCAGCTATACGCTCTGCACTCGGAAAGCTGTTTTCCTTTAAATGCCTTATTTTAATTACAGTTGTCGTTCTGAGTATTCTGTTCTACAGACCCTTCTGTAAATGGATTTGTCCTCTCGGCGCAATCTACTCATTATTCAACAAGGTCAGCCTTATGAGTATCAAGGTTGAAAGCAGCAAATGTGTCGGATGCGGTAAGTGTTCAAAGGCATGCAAAATGGATGTAGATGTATGCAAAACACCAAATCATCCAGAATGCATACGATGCGGAGCTTGTATGAAGGCATGTCCAAAAGATGCGATCCACTATCAGTTTATGGGAAAGCCATGTTCCCCAAAAGGACATAAGCAAGCTTCCAAAACCAACATGTAACAATCAACCACACTAATATTATTTAAATTATTATTTAAAGGAGCAATTATTTATGAAGACAAAAAGAACATTAATATCTATTATCACTCTCTGTGCAGCATTATCTCTCACAGCATGTAACGGATCAGGATCTGCCACCACTGAGAATTCACAAAAAACCCAGACAGAATCCACCACTGAAGCTGTGGACAATTCCAACACAAAGCTGGATGATCTATATCAGCAGGAGAACCAGATCTTTGCAGATCACCAGGATGTATGGAACAAGGCATTTGGCATGGCGAATAAAAGCGATGCTGATCCAAGCGGAAATTATGCCGATTATCTGGCCGGCATAATAGAATCGAACAAGGAATCCTTTACGGATGATGAACTGAAAACACTTAACGATGATATCGAAACTATCAGACAGATTGAAAAGCAGATAGATGAAATCGAAAATAAAAACGCAGGATCAGAAAGCACCGACCAGAACGACAGTTCCGAAGAAATCACGCCTTTCAAGAGTTTCTCCGGCAAGAATTTTGACGGTAATTCTGTTGACGAAAGCCTGTTTTCCAATAATGCAGTAACTGTCGTTAATTTCTGGTTTACCGGCTGCAAGCCTTGTGTCGCAGAATTGTCCAAGCTTAATGAATTAAATGATGCCATCAAATCGATGGGCGGCGAGGTAATAGGTATCAACACAGAGACATTTGACGGAAACGAAGATGCTATCAAGGAAGCCGCAGCCGTTCTTGACAGCCAGGGTGCAAAATACCGCAATATCTCCGTTGACTCTGATTCCAGCATAGGCAAATATGCCTCCGACATCATGGCATTTCCTACAACCATACTAGTCGATAGAAATGGTAATATTGTCGGAGAGCCTATGCTTGGAGGGATCGACGATCAGGCTAACTACGACTCTCTCATGAAACAGATCCAGTCAGTGATCGACGCTGATAACAAGGATAAATAATTATAGTTGACTTTAAATTGAATATACTAATGAAAGGACAAGAAGCCTTTCTGCTTTTTAAAAAAAGGTCATCTGGTTTTCAAGAAACCAGATGACCTTTTCCCGTGCAATAAAATTTCATATGCTTACTCCCTTCTTTTTGCCCCCCGTCTTTTACACTTCGATTCCCATCGCACGTATTGCGTTTAAATTTTTTTCTGCACGTTCTGCTTTTAATCGTGCAATCTCATTTTTAGTTATTTCATCTGAAAAAAATTTTTCATATTGTTTAATATCATCATTGTATCTTCCTTCACACCTAAGCAATCTCTCCTTTCCTTCCTTTTCTGTCATCTTTTTTTCTGAAACAAGTTGCATCACTCTCCTATTTGCCTCTTGGAAATCATTTTGTACTTTTGCGCTGTAAGATTCTACATCTGGATACTTTGCTGGCAAAATAAATGCATCTACATTACATTCTGTTTCTAATCTGACTTCCAACTCATCAAAGCCATATAGTTCCAAATAATCCACACAAGTCTTTAAATCCACCACCTTGTCAAATGCAGGAATTACATAATGCTCTATGCCAGTCATGGCAAACGCAATCTGTTCTCTGAGAGAAGCTTCATCTCCCTTTTTGATGATATAGTCAACTCCCGGCTGTTCATTCTCGTAAACCGGTATTCCATTTCGCTTTGCCGTAAAATACATATCTAGCTGTGTTGTATTTATCCAATCCATGCTGGCATACACAGACCGGTTCAGATTGATCTCCGGGCGGTATATACTGCCGACCGCACAGTATACCTCAAACCGTTTTTCTTCCAACTGCGGCGACAACGCCTGCTCCAGCCGATAGTTGATGACTTGAATAATCTCGGGAGTTGCCATCCTCACAAAGTGCGGATACCTCCCCTTTACTTTCTTGAACCCATGCGGCTCCAGCGTTTCCTTAAACGCCGCTTTAAGACTCTTGTCCACTTCCAATGTTCCCATTTCTCTTTCTCGCACACAACAGATGCACGATACCTCCTTTTCGTTAAATTTAATTAAAAAACGGAGTAAATACTGATGCACTCAGTGTTTACTTGACAAGCTCCAAACGGTCAGAAGCTGTATCTCTGACAAATGATTCCTGATATCATGGCGCATGCCGAGAACATTACATATAAGATTAATCAATTATATATTAAGACAGATAAACAACGCGCTGTTTATCGCATAAAAAACAATACATACTCCTACAACATGTTTCTTATCCGAATTCTCTCCCTGAAAAAACATGTCTGTAAGCTGCTTAATCAGATATATTCTGAACATGTTGCTCATAATCAAATCAATATCCAAGAATAATAAATCAATCGCATTCCCATCAGCCCCTATAGTTAAACAAAGCATTTACATTTTAGATTGTATCACCCATACCATCTTAAATCCAATGCTTTGTAGTAGGCTGCTAATCAGAACCGCCGCCATCATCTCCACTTTCAGATAAGCTCCGAGTATCACACCCGGAAGATGTATTCCTCAATGATTGCCGGTACTATTGCAAAACAGACATCCCTTTGCACCAAACCGATCATTCGCCAATTGCTTTATCAACCGGCCACGACTTTCTGAGAGCCATATAAGAGATCAGAAAGTTTGCAAGCCATCCCGCCGGCACCGCAAGCCAGACAAATTCGATACCAAAACGGGGCGCATAAATCAGGGCAACTGACAGACGGATCGCTAAGTTGACCATATTTGCAATGAGAAATGGGCGCATGATCCCAAGTCCTCGAAGAACCCCATCGGTTGCCATCTTGATTCCCATGAAAATGAAAAAGTAGCCAAGCCATCTCATATAACCCCCAGACACCTGATATGCCAAAGCGGTTCCATCTTTGCCAAGGAATAAAGATGAAATCTGAGTATGCAGTGTTTCAATGACTATAAATGCGATGATCGCAAAGCACATATCCAACACCAGCGCAGCCCGATATCCTTTTTTGATACGTTTGATTTTCTTTGCACCAAGATTCTGAGAAACATATGGTGAAACTGCATTTCCAATGGATACAAATATCAGTGAAAAAACATTCTCTACCCTCATCGTTGCTGAGTAACCTGCAAGCGCCTGTGTGCCGAATGGATTTACAACTGCCTGAACGATCATCATACCAATCGACACTGTGGACTGCTGAAGAACCGATGGTACGGCAATTCTAAGCATGGAATGTAACTCGTGCCTGTCAAACCAATCAAAACGGCCTTTATATTGACGCATCCGCCAAAGAAAAATCAACAGTGAAAACACTGCGGATATTCCCTGAGCAATGAGAGTTGCAAGGGCTGCACCGAAAACGCCAAGGCCGAGGCCTGCCACCATCCAAAGATCCATAACAATATTCAAGACAGAAGAAAATATCAAAAGGCCCAACGGTATCTTTGATTCACCGATTGAATTGAACATTGTTGAAAGAATATTATACATAAACAAAAATGGAAATCCGGCAAAATAAACACGAAGATACAGCACCGCTTCATCCAGTATGTCAGCAGGTGTCTGAAGCAGCGTCATCATCGAACGTGAAAAGATAAGACCAAATACACCCAAAAGTATGCTTAGGATCATAAAACTTATCAGCGATGTTGATACTATTGTTTTCATTTTACTATAATCCCTAGCTCCAAAATAGCGGCTCACAAGCACGCCCGCACCTACGCCGGCACCGAGTGCCACACAAATGAATACATTTGTAAGGGCGGCACATGCGCCAACAGCCGCAAGTGCAGATGATCCGACATACTGGCCAACTATTATTGAATCAGCCATATTATACACTTGTTGAAAAAAGCTGCCCAAGATCATAGGCATTGCAAAAACAGTCAGCGCTTTAAGCGGTGCATCTGTGATCAAATACTCATCTTTTGACATTATGTTATTCCTCCAAATTGAATATTAATCCACTTGTCCTTATTTACAACAAATACCATTTTTTAAATTCACAGCCAACAAATTCTGCGTCCTCTATTGTTTCATTTTCCAGTATCACATTTTCAAACATCTACAAGTGGAATCTATAAAATTCAAAACGATGAATCAGATTCCGCCTTATTAAACAATCCCCTTTCTTAATTCAAAAAGTCTTGCCATAACAGGCTTTTTAAAATGCACCGTTAATACATTTCCTTTGAATTCAAAATCAACCGGTTCCTTCTTAGGATAAATGCAGGATACCTGCATATCGTCTCTGATAAAAGGAATACTGTCCAATGGTATGGATAAACTATCATCTGTGCAGTTTATGCCGGCTTTCATGTACCTGTCATTATTTTTTCCTTCCATTTGCCGCTTCCATACTGCAAGATATGCTTTGTTTTCAAGCTGAAGGCCTCCGCATACCCACATATCCTCATTGTCAGCAATATCAATCGGCCAATAAGGTATCGCATATTTGATATCCTGACGAATCGTCTTATAACAGGCAATTCCCTCTTTCACTAATGCAAGACGTTCCGGCGGAAGTTGTGCCAGATGACCACTCTGATGAATACGAAGCAGCATGGCATTTATCATATTATAAATTACTTCTTCCTTGTCTCCCTGGCGCATCGGATACGACCAGACTGCCGCCTGTTCCGGAGTAACTCCTGCCACAGCATTTGCTGCTATCGTCGCATAATTCCGGTAATCTTCCTGATCCGATGTAGACTGGATACTATATCTGGAGAGCAACGCATAATCAATGCGAAGGCCTCCGCTGGAACAGTTTTCAATTACCAGATCCGGATAACGTGCAAATACATCATCAAGCCAGTTTAGATATGCTTTTTCATGTTCAAGCAGTCCCTGCCCCACACTTTCCGCGCCAAGTTCAGTACCTATGCCCGGTTCAATGTTATAATCCATCTTGATATATCCCACTCCGTAATCTTTGACTACCCGATCGATCACTTCATTGACATGTTCGATGACTTCCGGATTCCTAAAATCGAGCTGATATCTGCTACGGTCATATACACGCTTTCCATGACGGATAAAGAACCAGTCATCCGGAGCATTCTTTGCTTTCTCACAATTGATTCCCATCACTTCAAGTTCCAGCCAGACGCCCGGTATCATTCCCTTTTGACGAATGTAATCTGTTACTTCTTTAATTCCATTCGGAAAACGCTCCCTGCTTTCCTGCCATTCGCCGACACTGTCCCACCATTCTCCGGGAGCATACCAACCGGCATCTATCACATAGTATTCACAACCGCATTCCGCAGCCGCATCAATCAGCGGAAGTTCTTTCTCCGTTGTCGGATCACCAAACAGGCAATTCATATAATCGTTGAAAATAACCGGTAAATTCTCATCATCTTTATTTGGTCTTCGAATCATACGGCGATATTTTGTCAGCTCACCCATTGCTTTTTCAAAGCTGTCATCTGCCACACCCACAGCAACCGGTACCGATTCAAATGATTCGCCCGGCGCGAGATTTTTGAACCAGTGAGACTGTACTTCGGTCGGTCCGCTGACACAGACATAAAAATGCGTATTCTGATCACTGATCTCATAATGCCAGGAACCGTTATGTTCAATCTGCCAGAATAAGCTTGTATGTGCCTCTGTATTTTCTACATACCCTAATGGTAAATACTTCTTCGTAGACCAGTTTCCGGTATTCGATACTTCAAGCACCTGTGAAGTACGCTGGTATACCCCGGGTTGTGTTTGCGCCAGTCCTACATCTCCGAACTTATATTCTTTGATACTCATCTCTTTCTGCCATCCATTATAAGGAATGCGCACTCTCATTTTCGCATCGGAATTGCTTTTTCCCTCTTTTTCAATTCCTGTATAGCAAAATGAAGATAGATATTCCAGACACTGTGTACTATCGCCTTCATTGATTACTTTATTGACCATACGAACGATAGAAGTGCCCTTATAAAACTGCATTCTTGTTTCTACGCGGACATGTGTCTCTTCCTTATCTTCCTGATAAATGGTTATCTTACGTCCAATCTCATTCCAACTGTCTTCCATCCCCGCATAGGTCAATAAATATCCCGGTGCTGTACAAATATGTTTATTTCCATGCTTTTCATATGGGCGATTATATCCGGCAAGGTTTACCTGTACAAGTTGAAAAGCCTCATCGATAAATTGCTCTTTTCTTACCAGATCTTCTGCCTTACATTCCTTTCCAAATTTGCAAATATCATTTTCATCAAATTCTGCTTTTGAAAAATGCAGCAATTTGATCTGATTTTTATCTGTAATTCCAAATACAATATGAATTCCGTTTTCATTGATTTTGATGTATTTCATTTTTCTCCTCCATGCAATAAATTTGCAATATGCTTTTTTTGCACATCGCCCTATCCACTAGAACTTTTATCGGAAAGCCGATAAAATAATCATAACAAATATAATCTTATTCTACAATCTCCTTACACCACAAATAGAAATCCATTTCCAACAACAAAAGAGACACTCCCTAATAATCTCTTACTGGAAAGTGTCCCTGTTATTTTTCTGTTATTTGATTTCCCTGTGAATCAGGTCAAATTACTTTGCGTTTCTGTAGATGATATCGTTTCTTCCCGGACCGTTTGAAATCATGGTGATTGGGAATCCGATATGCTCTTCAACGAACTCGATGTACTTTCTGCAGTTCTCTGGAAGATCCTCGTACTTCTTGATTCCTCTGATATCTGTCTTCCAGCCTGGAAGTGTCTCATATACAGGCTTTGCTTTCTTGAGTTTTGATGTTGTTGGGAAGTCTGTTGTAACCTCACCGTCGATATCGTAGCCTACACATACCGGGATCTCATCGAGATATCCAAGTACATCAAGTACTGTAAATGCAACGTCTGTTGTTCCCTGGATACGGCAGCCATACTTTGATGCCACACAGTCGAACCAACCCATTCTTCTAGGTCTTCCTGTTGTTGCACCAAACTCACCGCCATCACCGCCGCGGCGTCTGAGCTCATCTGCCTCGTCGCCAAATATCTCACTTACAAACTCGCCTGCTCCTACTGCGCTTGAGTATGCCTTACATACAGTGATGATCTGCTTGATCTCGTATGGAGGTATACCTGCACCGATGGCACCGTAAGCTGCCAGAGTTGATGATGATGTAACCATAGGGTAGATTCCGTGATCCGGATCCTTCAGTGAACCAAGCTGACCCTCAAGAAGGATGTTCTTGCCCTCCTTGA
Source organism: Coprococcus sp. RTP21281st1_F1_RTP21281_210402 (assembly GCF_040915325.1). Taxonomy (NCBI): domain Bacteria; kingdom Bacillati; phylum Bacillota; class Clostridia; order Lachnospirales; family Lachnospiraceae; genus Coprococcus; species Coprococcus sp. RTP21281st1_F1_RTP21281_210402. The sequence continues at coordinate 109,913 of NZ_JBCPDQ010000005.1, read as the reverse complement.
TCGCCTCATAGAGGTATGCTGATACATCACATACATAAGGAGCAACCATCTCCTTATACTCCATGAGTGTGTTGAATATATCATCAACCTTTAAGAGTGGCTTGTGATACAGGTTCTCAAGAAGAACGTTCTTCTGTACTATAACTCTCTCGATCTTCTCCTTCAGTGCTTCCTCATCAAAGAGCTCGCTTACCTGGAAACCGATCTTTGCATATTTATCTGAATAGAATGGAGCGATTCCTGACTTTGTTGATCCGAATGACTTACCTGCAAGTCTCTCCTCCTCGTATTCGTCGAAGAGAATGTGGTATGGCATAACCATCTGTGCTCTGTCAGATACAAGGATCTTAGGCATTGGTACATTTCTGTCTGTGATGGACTTTATCTCCTTGAAAAGAAGAGGGATGTTAAGTGCAACACCATTTCCAATGATACTTGTTGTGTGACTGTAGAACACTCCTGATGGAAGTGTATGTAAAGCAAATTTACCATAGTCATTGACAATTGTGTGACCTGCGTTGGCACCACCCTGGAATCTTACGATTATGTCTGACTCCTGGCCTAACATGTCTGTGATCTTACCTTTTCCTTCGTCGCCCCAATTGGCTCCTACAACCGCTCTTACCATAATACTTTTCCTCGCTTTCGCAGCATTTTGAAATATTTTCTGATATCCGTATTGTGGCTGTTCAAATGTTTCTGCCTATACATAATATTTATAAGCAGATCACTCACAATACCTTTTCATTATAACACTATAATGTCATAAGTAAAATCAATATTATTTATATTTATTATAAGTGTATCTTATATTTATCTTTACATTTTGTAGAAACCAACATAAACTGTAAATATAATGGATTTTGTCCACCTCAAACACCATTTTACTTATATTATATATGCATAATTTTTTAAGCAAAATTATTTCAATCGTACCATTATAGAACGGTAAAAAGTTCTGAATTATTTTGCAATAAAACATATTGTTGACACACACATATTAAACGATCTCTATTGAATCTGGAGGAAATTATAAATGAACATAAATTTCGAATATTACAAAATCTTCTACCATGTTGCCAAAGCATCCAGCATATCCGCCGCTGCCAGGGAACTGTGTATATCCCAGCCAGCCGTAAGTCAGGCGATCAAAGCTCTGGAACAGGCGATCGGCATAGAACTGTTCATCCGAACCAAGAAGGGCGTCTCACTGACAAATGCCGGAGAACTCCTCTACTCCCACGTTGCAGCGGGATACGAATCCATCTCCCTGGGTGAACAGCAGCTCTCACAGCTCCTCCACATGGAGACCGGTGAGATAAGGATAGGTGCAAGCGATATGACACTACAGTTCTATCTCCTGCCATATCTGGAGCATTTCCACCAGCTATATCCGGGGATCAAGGTTCATGTCACAAATGCTCCGACTCCCAGCACGATAAATCATCTGCTATCAGGCAACATAGACTTCGGTATCGTCACCAGTCCTCTTCCCGCCGATCCTCACATGGAGATCAAGCAGGCAAGGGAGATTGAGGACATCTTCATCGCCGGACCAAGGTTTTCATATCTTCAGGGCAAAACTCTGGATTACCACGAGCTTGACGAGCTTCCGATCATTTGTCTGGAGCATGACACAAGCACACGCGCATATGTCGACACATTTCTGAGCCATGAGGGCGTGACTCTGCAGCCCGAATTCGAGCTTTCTACCAGCGATATGATTGCCCAGTTCGTCATGAGAAATCTCGGCATCGGCTCCATCATGGCAGACTTCGCCCAGAGCTATATAGACCGCGGCGACCTGTTCCGCCTGCAATTTAAAAAGCCCATACCAAAGCGTCACATGTGTATCATCAGTGACAGGCGCCGTGGTATGAGCGTTGCTGCAAATAAACTTATGGAGTTGTTGTAAGAATCATCCCCACACCCATATACCATAGTAAAATAGAGCATGTTCGTCCATTTGAACACGCCCTATTCTTATCACATATTTCTATAATCTGGAATCAGTTCATCGCACAGCCCTGTCTTCTCAAGCAGTTCTCTTGATGAGTCACCATAGATTCCCACTATATATCCGGCTCCGGCTGCCGCCGCTGCCCGGATTCCCGACGGTCCATCCTCTATGACCATGGTCTCTCCCGGCACTGCTCCGATACGCTCCATGGCCCGGATGTACATATCAGGAGCCGGCTTAGCATTCATGGTTCCATCGTCGTATGCGCACAGCGTTATGTCAAACCATCTTCCGAGATCAAACTCTTTAAAATAGAATGCGAGATTTGTCATATTTGACCCTGTGGCTATGTTCATATTTATCCCCTGTTCCTTAAGTTTATCAAGGTATGCCACTAGACCATCCACCAGCTTGAAGTTTGCAGTATCTTCCATGTACATCTCTCTGTACATAGCCTCTTTCTCCTCGGTAAGTTCAAGTATTCTCTCCTCGGTGAGCGTGCCCTTTCCCATGAGGTATTCCAGAATATCCTTGTTCGTGTGCCCCAGCACATGATGCTGAAACTCCTCCGTGCTCATCTGTCTGCCGGCAAGCTTCTCCGCATAATCCTTCCATGCTATCTCATGATACTTTCCGTCAAATATCATTGTGCCGTTCATGTCAAATATAATGTTCTTTATCTTACTGTTCAATCTATTCATACTTGTCTCCTATATCTACCGAACGCAAAACATCACTTATCCTCACTAAGCAAATGCTTGTACGTTCCATCTATTCCTATCGCTCCAAGTGGCGCAGTCACCACGATCGCCAGCACGGCAACCGACAATACTATATTACCACATGCCAGCCCTGCCGCAAGCGGAACTGATCCAATGGCTGCCTGAACTGTAGCCTTCGGAAGATACGCGATGACACAGAACAGCCTTTCCTTCCATGTAAGTGATGTATGTGCCACGCAGATCAGAACACCAACCGTTCTAAATGCCAGTGCGACAAATATCATAAGTAGTGCCGGAAGTCCTGCTGCCAGGGTGTATCTGATATCCACAGCCGCACCCACAAGCACGAATAATATGACCTCCGTCGCAAGCCACAGCTTTCCAAACTTCTGTGAGAGTCTTCCCGACACCGACTCTAGGCATTTGAGTTTCAGGACACATGCCATAGCCACCACCGCAAGAAGTCCCGACACCGACACCTTTCCCTCAAGCCAGCCCTCTATCGCTATAAGCAGGAACGAAAATCCCAGCACGATGATGACCTTCATGCTGTTTCTCACGCAGTGTTTCCTTGCATAGGAAGTCTCAAAGAACAGATAAAGTCCATATCCAACGGCCACGCCAAGCAGTACTCCAAGCACGATGGATATTGGAATATTCACGAAATCCATGACATGAGCACTTCCGCCCTGCGCCATGCTGAGAAATGTGGTAAAAAGCACTATGACAAATATATCGTCGCAGGATGCTCCCGCAAGTATCATCTGCGGAATCGCCTTGTCAGTTCCGTACTTTTTCTCTATGAGATTCACCATTCTCGGAACAACGACCGCCGGTGATACCGCCCCAAGCACGGCTCCCATGACCGCTGCCTCAATGCGGTTTATTCCAAGTATAACTGGTGCGCACAGTATGTATCCGATGATCTCAAATGACGCCGGGACAAATGAGAGCAGCACAGCCGAGCGTCCTGCCTTCTTCAGATCCTTAAGGTCAAGGGACAGTCCTGCCTTGATAAGTATGATGATAAGCGCTATCTTTCTGAGATCCGCAGATATGGACAATATAGACGGATCAAAGAGATCCAGCACATACGGACCAAGAACGACTCCCGTTGCCAGCATTCCTATGATGCGCGGCAACTTAAGCCTCTGACAGATGGCGCCCATCGCCAGTCCGACTATGAAAATGAGTGCAAGTGATGTCAACATGATAGACAATACCTCCTTAATTTAGCAAATGTATCAAAGCATTTTCTTATTATGAAAAAAAAGCTTACACCAGTCAGTATCAATACTAACATACCATCAATACAGCCGTCGAAGCATATCACCTTGCACAGGTTCTCTCATTCTCCCTGCCCTCGTAGTCAAACAGCCCGTCATTTTTCTCCTCCAACGCCTTTATCATATGATACGCAAATTCATTGTAAGGCATCGGTATTCCAAGCTCTCTTCCCATTCTTACTAGTGCACCCGAGAACATATCTATCTCTGTATGCCTTCCAGAATCAAGATCCTGAAGTGTCGAATATCTCGCTGAAGGTGGAACCGCACTTCCGTGCACCGATGGCCCTTCGGCAAGTGAAAGGTCTATCCCCTTCGCCGTAGCCACCGCCTCAAGTTCAGACTTGAGTGCATCGCTTATGATCCTCATGTGTTCACTGTCCCTGTAACAGCCCACTCCCGCACCAAGGATAGCCTGTGGCAGATTGTTGCACACGTTGAGTCTGAATTTGCTCCACAGATCAACCATGATATGATTCGATATCGTGTAGTGAAGTCCTGTTCCATCAAACAGCCTGACGATCGCCTTCGGCTATAACTCCAAGCTCTATGTCATCTCTTTCTGAGAGTCCCCATATCATATAAGAGCCTACAGCTCCGGCTCCTAAAATAGCAACTTTCTTTATATCCATATGTAAAATCCTTCTTTCATGTACTCATAAACATTATTATAAAAACCGGACAGAAATCCTGTCAACTTTCAAAATCTTATCACCTGCCAGAATCAGTCACGCCATGCTGCAAATATTAATTTTAATTCAAACTACTCCAGTAGTATTGACATTTTATTAGCTGAAAAGTATTATAAAGACATAATACTACTGCAGTAGTTTGCAAAGGAGAACACATATGGATATAAAACTTTTTGATTCAGAACTTAAGGTGATGGGAGTCCTCTGGGACGAGGGCGACACAACTGCCAAACATATCTCCGATGTCCTGAAAGAAGAAATTGGCTGGAACATGAACACTACATATACGTTGATCAAGAGGTGCATCAAAAAAGGAGCAATTGAACGCTCTGAGCCTAATTTCATGTGCCACGCCATAATACCAAAGGAGGAGGTACAGGAAGCCGAGACAACTGAACTTATCAATAAGGTCTACGACGGATCTGCCGACAAACTATTTGCCGCTCTTCTCGGCAGAAAGAAGCTTTCTCCTGAGGAGATCGCAAAGCTAAAACAAATCGTCAACGATTTGGAGTGAGGTGATGAATATGAGCTTACTGCAAATGAGCGTTGCCGGGGCTGTCATGATCATGGTGATCACAGTCATTCGCGCTCTGGCAATTAACCGATTGCCTAAAAAGACATTCCTGATACTGTGGGGAATCACGATCATCAGGCTGCTAATACCATTTTCATGTCCATCTAAGTTTAGCATCTATTCTCTGCTGGGAAAGAAAACAGTCTCTGACATAAATGAAACACCGGCTGTCAGATTCATGCCGGTCAATACGCAAGGGCCTGTCTCCACCCAGGCACCTCAATCTCAGATTTCTACTCTCACGATTTCAGCGTGGGATATCATCTGGGTGGCAGGACTTGTTCTCTGCGCGGTATTTTTTATCTCGGCATATATCAGATGCTACAGGGAATTTCAGACATCATTACCAGTTGAAAATGCATTTGCACGCAGATGGCTGGAGACTCACAATTTAAAACGCAAGCTGTCCATACGACAGTCAGATCTGATCTCGGCACCGCTTACATTTGGCGTGTGGCATCCAGTGATTCTTATGCCCAAGAAAACTGACTGGGAAAACGAAGATACCCTGTGTTACGTGCTGGAACATGAATTTATACATATTAGAAGATTTGACACAGTTACCAAGTTTCTGCTGATCACCACTGTCTGCATACACTGGTTTAACCCTCTGGTATGGATTATGTACTTTCTCGCCAACAGAGACATAGAGCTATCCTGCGACGAGGCTGTGATTCACCATTTCGGAGGCACAAGCAGGGCGTCCTACGCAAAGGCTCTGATCAGTATGGAGGAGACAAAGGGCGGTTTTATGCCACTCTGCAACCACTTTAGCAGAAACGCAATCGAAGAAAGGATAACAGCAATTATGAAAACAAAAAAGACGACTATCATATCATTCGCTGTAGCGATGGTCTTATTCACCGGAACAGTGACAGTATTTGCAACATCGGCCAAGGGCGATGAATCCAGTACGGTCACCGAAGCTACAGATACTACCAATACCACTTTTTCAGACACGGTTGATACGGAGACAATAATGTCCTATATAAATCCGGATGACGGCAAGACATATTACAGCTTTGATAATGGAAAGACATTTGAGGCCATGACCGACGCCGAGTTTGAAGAAAAGTTCCCAACTCCTGATATTGAGTGGTGGACATACGACGAGTATAAGGCATGGCTTGAGAACGAAAAAGTCGAGCTCAAAAGTATCATCGGTAGTTCATATATATCCGGTGGCAAAAAATATGTGTGGACACAGGATAGAGTAAATGAGACGATCGCCATGTACGAGGGCATTCTGGAGGATATCAAGAACGGAGCCAAATACTCCAAATCCATAGACGGGCAAGATGACGAGATGGTCAGCTACAATCCAGCTGACATAGCTCAGACAAAAGAATCGCTTAAGTCCATCGAACGCACTATGACAGACTGCCAGGATGAGGTCAGCGAATCCGTGGCTCAGACAAATGAATCACTTAAGTCCATTGAGCGCACTATGACGGACTGCCAGGATGAGGTCAGCGAATTCCAAGCTACAGCCAATTAAACTACCAAGAGTGTCAGTCCAGATCTGAATTCCATCGCAACAAAGAACTAGAAATACTGAACATAACAAACCGCCCTGTCTAATACATATAACGTATCAGACAGGGCGGCTTTATTATCTATATACATGTCTACATCTTTATCCAGCCAAGTGCATTTGCAACAGAGCTGAGCAGGATAATGATGGCAAATACAGGACAGAGATATTTGATCATGACTACAAATACCTTCTTTCTCCTGAAGGCACTCTCGCCGTGAATTATCTCATCCTCTATCTTATCTATTCCAACTACCCTTGACACAAGCAGGCTTGTGAGAAGTGCCGCTATAGGCATCATCACCGAATTTGTGAGGAAGTCGAACAGGTCAAGGAACTGCATGCCTATAATCTTGATTCCTGCCAGCGGGCCATAGCCAAGGGATGACAGACTTCCAAGCGCAAGCATGATAACTCCCACAAGCACCGTTGCCTTCTTTCTTCCCCATCCAAGCTCATCCTCAAATGTTGACACTGCACTCTCAGTAAGTGCTATGGAGCTTGTAACCGCTGCGAACAGTACGAGCAGGAAGAACACAATTCCTATGACAGTTCCAAATCCCATGTTCTGGAATACTTTTGGAATAGTGATAAACATCAGTGATGGTCCGGCCTGAAGGGTATCCGGATCTCCCCCAGAGAATGCAAATACCGCCGGGATTATCATAAGTCCCGCCATGATCGCTATACCAGTGTCAAATATCTCCACATTTCTGGTCGAATCCTCTATCGCCGTATCTTTCTTCATGTAAGAGCCAAATGTTATGAGTATTCCCATGGCAATGGAAAGCGAGTAGAACATCTGCCCCATGGCAGAAACCACTGTCATCCACGAGAAGTTCTTCACATTTGGCACAAGGAAGTATTTTACTCCCGCAAGTGCGCCTGGTCTTGTCACGGAATATACAGCAATGATGACTGACAGAACGATCAGAATAGGCATCATAATCTTGGATACCCTCTCTATTCCGTTCTGCACACCGGCAAATATAATGATAAGTGTAAATGCACAGAACGCCACAAAACACAGCTCCGTTGACACACCATTTGATATAAAATCGGTGAAATATCCATCCTCAGCCAGCAGCTTTGCATTTCCTCTGAAATACTCCACCAGATATTTGATGACCCAGCCGCCGATAACCGAATAGTACGGCACTATAAGCACGGGGATAACTGCATTTATCCAGCCGCCGAACGACAGCCATTTCTTCTTTCCAAATGATTTGAATGCTCCAACCGGACTCTTTCTCGTCATTCGTCCGATCGCCGTCTCCGCAACTATCATAGTATAACCAAATGTAAGTGCAAGCACGATGTATATTATGAGGAAAATCCCCCCGCCGTACTTTGCCGCAAGATAAGGGAATCTCCATATATTTCCAAGGCCCACCGATGCACCTGCCGCCGCCAGCACGTACCCCAGCTTGCCCGAAAATGAACTTCGCTTACCATTCTTCATATCTTCCATATACCTTCACCATATTTTACCTGGAACTAATCCCCGTAATCTTTCCTTCCACATTTATTTGCATATACATGTGATTCTAACATGACCCGAGAGGAAAAGCCACTATATATTTGAACATCATCCAAACTGCTGACATCTCGCCCTCAACACTCCATTTACTATAATGTCCAACACGTAATATCTTTTATTCCCTACCCTCTATAATTTCTTCTATTTTAAGATAGAAATTCTCAAAGAACTCTCTTTGTTTGGTTGACAAACCATTTATTTTTGCCACATCGCGATAAAATACTTCCTTTGAGACCGCCTTGGGGTTATCTCCAAAGGTCCTTATCCCCTGTACTACTCCATCAAGATATAAACCATCTTCCTGAAAAATATGTGTCATAGGGAGATCCCCCAGCATATCCATCAGCACAGCTACTTCTGATTCAGCAACCTTCTTTACCCTGATCATAAATTGTCCTTGTTTTTCGGGATGCTTTTCTGCTTTTTTGCACAGAGCAAACGGATACATTTTTATTGGATTTTTCTTTATCCACGCTATTCTCAGTCTCCATTCTACAAATACCCTTTTATCAAACGTGCATACTTATTCTCCGAATCCTCCACAACCTTTATCTTGCCCTGCCTTATGAAATGTTCTATCCTCGCCGCATACCACCAGTCGCCGACTCCGATCGTAACCTGTCCCAGAATGTCACCGATCAGCCTGCACTCCTTAACCGGCTTGTCCGTCAGCTTGTTCCAAATGATAAAATCATAGAAATCATCTGACACACTGAGCACTGTTCCATTTACCACAGCCCTGAGCGGTGCATTTTCAAGGACAAGCTCGCCCCACATCTCCGCATACATTCTTATCTCATCTGATGTGAGTTTCCTCTCATTTCCGAGGAACCCAGCAAATTCCTCCGCCGCCACCTCGCTCCAGCTATGATACGACACTATTACGTTTTTCTTTACAACATGTTCTGGCTGCGTGACAACTGACACTTCATTTGGATAGTTCTTCAGGATGCTGCATACATGATAAAATCCACACCTTGAATATGGAGCGTCACTGTACCATATTCTTACCGGCTCACCACCCTCAAGAAATCTTATAAGCCTTGCAAGTTCACCGGCGTACACATTGCCAAGTTTCTTAAGTTCATTTTCATATTCCTCGTCCTGCTCCCACTGATTCTGAGCATACATTGAGTAGATAAAATCCTTGCGGTACTGACTGTCAACTGCCTCGCCTATGTAGCCCATGTCCAGCATGAAACCAAGGCAGATCACCTCGTCAGAAGAACCCTGTATCCACAGTGGCTGGCCATTCTTATATTCCACATTCTCGCATTTTGCCGCTTTCATGGAGCCTGCCGAGCTTTCTCCAAATAGTATCTCTACCATAATCTGCTCCTTATCTTTCCCCAATACCACCTATCAGCCTGTCAATCTCCTGATATGCCGTTTCTGTCCGTGCTGAATATGTGCAATTCGGAGAATCTCCCTGCATAACAAACAAGATTTCTTCATCAGTTTTCGCGTACAGATCAATTCTGTCAGAATACCAGTTATAAACATGATAAGGATATTTATTTAATATGCCATCTACCTTTTCAATGTCACCATCATCATACCAGATAATATCCTCTGCGCAAAACTCAAAACAGGATATTGCCGCCTCATATATCAACATTCCCATCATAAATGCAGACAAACTATTTTCAGCCTGGCCGATCTCGTTGACCGTGCCATCGTCATCCGTTTCCACGACATACACAGGTGGATCATCCTCAGCCATATCAGCCCTTCTGATCGCGACCTGATATACACCTTGATTCTCATTCAATATATAAAAATATCCTTTTGTCTTCCTTGTCCATTTATACCTGCGCTGAAAATCAAGAGTAACCCAGGGATCATTGCTATGATTGAACAACTCGCTTGTTTTACCACATTTCTTCCATATCTCATATAGCGTATGTGGGATGCTCTCAAATCCCGCTCTCAGCTCTTTTATCTCCTCATCTGTATATCCTACAAATGACTTGATATTGTATATTTTTTGTAATAAGGCATAGTCCATTTGTTATTCCTCCAACTATAAGTCAAACTTTACAACTCTAACACTATCTGAATATGTGATATATCATCTTCCAGAAATTCTTCCGACGATTGTCTGAAACCATTCTTCTCATATAAAGACCGGGCAGATACCTATGCTTCAATAGTAAGCTTATCTGCATGAAATTCTATTTTAGCTACATTGATAACCTCTTCATCGATTCTGCTACCCAGCTCTCATCCGCATCTGCCCTAAGTTCTATGCTAACCGATAGCGAATTCTTGAATTTGCTAAACACTGTTTCGCCAATTTGGACTAAAAAATAAACCTTATAAGATTGTCGAGTTTTTTAGATTTCCAACAGAAAATCCTTTCCTAAAATTCTGCATAAAATAATCAGATACCTCTTCAATAGTTATCCATTATTTTTTCTTTCTAAAAATTTTTGAACGTGGCTCATATCTATCGAACATACAGGGCGTTTTTTCTCATTATCATATTCAATACTTATTTCAAAATATTGTTCATAACTATTTGAATAAATATCATCATAATAAAATGAGAGTACATACCTCCCCAAGTTTTCACTATTTTCTGAACAATTCTCTGAAAACAAATGAAACATCATCGGCGTATTAGGTTTTAATGATAAAACTGGTAAATATTTTCTATCATGTTCAATAGTCTCTTTACGATTTAAGCCATATCGCATCCGTATTGCAGCACCATTTCCAACATTTTCAAATTCAAACGGCACACAAATGTCGTCCACTACTTGCAATCTCCCGCCATTTTCAGAATAAACCCATCTCGTTCCCCCGTTATCCAGCAACTCCTGCTGAGTTTTTGTCAGTCCAGTGCTGTATCTAATTACACCATTTTCTAGGATACAGTAATAATCTGTAAGCTTATATTCATAATATCCTTCTACTTGCTTTGCACAAATTTTTGTATCTTTTGATTTAAACAGATTAGTTCTCGATCTTGTTTTCAACATATCTATAACAATAAATGGCATTGTCCTGTCTCGAACATCATCCTTGTAGCTCTTTTGACTATACCGTATTGTGATAAAAATACCATAAATAGCAATTACAGCTGCAATTATTGTTCCATAATAAGAAAGCATTGCTGAAGCGTCCCATTCTGCCACAAAAAATTCTCTTGATGGATGCAATTTAAAAAGGCAATTTATAATTATTGGTCCTATAATAACAAATGCCAATACTACTAAGATCATTTTATAATTATTTTTTATCCAGCCCCTCAAATATAATCTAGCTCCTTCCTAAATTTATTTAATTCAATCTTCATTTTCACTGAAATTATCTATCAACTCTCAATCCACAATTTCATACCCTGCTGCCGCCAGAACTTCAAGTGCATCTTGAAAATTCTCCTTCTTCACCATAACATAATCAGTATTATATGTGGATACTGCAAATATCGAAATTCCGTTATCCGCCAAAACAGATGCAATCTTAGCCAGAATCCCGATCAAAGAAAAGTCCAATACGCCCTGAATGCGGAAGGCTCTCCAGCCATCATCACGCTTTATAACATTTGCCGGCACTTCACTCACCGGGCATACCAGAGACTTTTCCTCATCAGTTTTTCCTATAAAACAATACTCAGAATCGAGATTCGCATATGTGTAATCTTCCACCTGACACAATGAAAATTCTTCATCAATCTTTTTTATCTCCATGACCTCTCCTTGAATCTATTTTGTAAGCACCTTTTTGCAATATCTATGTGCACCACAATGAGGACAAACTAATTTACGCTTTGTTAATGTATGTGCTCCCATTACATATGACTTCATATCCGGAACAAACCTTGTGTTGCAATCAGGGCATTCAAATGCTCCTGCCTCTCTATCAAGAATACACGCAATCACTATTCCGCCACATACCACTACTAACCCTATTGCGATAAGCAGAACCCTCAGCCAATTCTCCATCTCCAGAATTCCTGACAATAAAAACAATGGAAATGCCGCAACTATCGTAAGTGTCGCGACCATTGCAGACAAAATAATTTTCTTTTTGCTTTCCTGTGCCTCTCTAACTAAATTCACCATATTAACCTCAGCTTTCTTTCGATAATCATCTTCAGATACTCTTTCGCCAGATAGTAATTCATTCACTGTTATCTCTAATTCATCACATAACGGCAACAGTAATGAAACTTCCGGAAAACCATTTCCTCGTTCCCATTTTGAAATTGTTTTATCGCTGATTCCAATTTTTTCAGAAAGCTGTTTTTGAGTATATCCCTTTCTCTTTCTCTCATCAGCGATGAATCGTCCAATTTTAATCTGGTCCATATGTTTTCCTCCTTTCTGGCTCAATTATCTCCCCTTTTTATTGCAAATCACACCCACGAGGCGTAGAATATGGTGAATCTATGCGGGTTCTACGCTTCGTAGACTAATCTATTTATCTGTTATCACCTATTTCTTACCAAAGCTGCTTATATCTGCTAAAACACTCCTCATCTACGACAGCCTGCAAACCATTATATATTCCTCATCATTCTCATCCACGATCTGGAATCCAACGCTCCACTATCTCCAGCTCATCCCGTGTAACCCGGCATATGAGATTTAACACCTCCACGCCGGCAGCCTTCGCCTCATAGAAAGTCTCCGCAAACTCCCTGTGTATTTCCGCATTTGGCCTGACCTCAGTTATCCCTGTCATCGGAATGACAAATGCAACATAGCATTTATATCCCTCGGAGACCGCCTTCATCAGCTCCCGCAAATGCCTGACTCCCCTGTCGGTGGGTGCATCCGGGAAATATCCTATCCCATCGATCTCCTGAGTGCAGCCCTTGACCTCCATGAGATACTTCGTGCCATCCTTTTCCATATAGAAATCAATCCTTGAATCCCCGTATACATACTCCGGCTTTATAAAGTCATAATCCTTAGTTTTAAGCCATTCCAAAACCACCTTATTCGGCACCTGACTATCCACGTTCACCCAGCCAAGCTTTGGATCCTCCACCGCTATGAGATCGTATTTCGTCTTGCGGTTTGGATTTGCAGACTTCTCAAGGCTGACCGTGTTCCCCGGTATCAGCAAACTGCTAAGCCTCCCTGTGTTCTTTACGTGCACGGTCTCTGTAACTCCGTCTATCTCCACATGGGCTGTGAACCTGTTTTGCCTTTCTACGAACTTGCCTGAGATAACATTTGTATATTTCACCTTGCCTTACATCTCCCATCTATTCCACAACAGAGCGGTTCATCATGTAGAATGAGAACCTTGCCTTGTCCACAAGCTGTCCCTTGTCATCGTAAATATTTGCCTCGTACAGTGACACCTTCTTGCCCTGGCGGATCTCCATTCCCTCGCATATGAGATACTCCGTGTTCATAGCCGGAGCTATATATGTCATGGTTCCATCTATAGTTGAAGAAAACTTTCCGTAGGTACATGCTGCGATCCCGCTCACTATATCCGCAAGTGAGTACAGGCATCCACCATGCACAGAACCATATGGATTAAGGACATCCTCTGTGACCATCATCTTGCCCTTCACATATCCAAGACTCATATCGACCAGCTCTATCTTCAGGTTCTGGACATAGATGTTGTCCTTGTTAAACCTTATCAGCGCCTGTTTCACATCCTCGGACATTGCTTTTTTGTTGTCGTTTATCTCATTCATGCTTAGTTTTACCTTTCAACTCTATTTTCATGTTCATACATCCTGCGCACATATCAAAAGCACTTGTCCAGAATATCCGGATCAAGTCCTTTTCTTCCCGTTACAAATCCAATTCCAAAGTACAGCACCGCACCTACCATCAGTCCCCACACGACCGCATTTATCCCGGCGATCTTGATAAAATACGTTGCAAATATATATGTCGCGATCGCGCCTACGCTGCTGCACACCGCCGCCTGCTTAGTTCCCTTCTTCCAGAACAGGCCTCCCACAAGGGGCCAGAAGAATGTGCATTCAAGTCCGCCAAATGCAAACATGTTGAGCATAAAAATTATATCCGGCGGATTGATCGTGAGAACCATCACCACCACGCCGAGCAACATCGTAAGTATCGTGCTCACCAGCTTGACATTCTTGTCGTATTTCTCATTTTTCACCGGATCATCACCCACCACGTAATTCTTCCACAGATCCTTCACTATAGCTGCTGTGGCAAGTATGAGGAGCGAATCTGCTGTCGACATGACTGCTGCCATCGGCGCTGCGAGAAATATCGCTGCTATTCCAGGCGGCATGATCTTCTGTACTATATATGGTATAAAATAATCCGAAGTTGGAAGATTATCAGTATCGACAAGTGCGCCAGCCCATGTTCCTGCAAGATGCATTCCCACGATCACAAAGCTGCATGTGAGAACTCCGATCCACATCGCTCTGTGCATGCTCTTCGTATCCTTAAATCCCATGGCACGCACAGCAGTCTGGGGAAGTCCCAACGTTCCAAATCCCACAAGCACCCAATAGCTGAGCAGTCCTCCTGGCGTGTATTTCGAGAAAATGTCATCGTACACCTCCGGCAGATTTGTCTGAAGACCGGCATCTATCGCTGCAAGACCGCCCCCGCTCCTTAAGACAAAGAATATAAACAGGAATGTTCCGATACACATTACTATTCCCTGAATCGTGTCAGTTATGACAACCGCACTGAATCCGCCAATAGCTGTGTACAATATCACGACTGTGCCAAATATCAAAAGTGAAGTCACATGATCCATTCCCGTTATGGATGCTATAAGTGTGGCCCCGCCTGTAAACTGGCTTATCATCTGTGCTATGAAGAAAACTATAAGTCCAAGGCTCGTGATGACCACCAGCGCATCGCTCTTGTATCTCGCCTTGAAGTAGCCCACCACTGTCACAGCGCCCGTTCGTCTGGACACTATCGCCAGCTTATTTCCAAGCACACCGAGCACCAGAAATGTGACCGGGACCTGGATAGCAGCTATCCACGCCTGTGCATATCCATATGTAAGACCCGCTGCACCCGGCCCTGATATAAATGAACTTGCGGAAGTGTATGTCGCCATGATCGTCATGGCTAGGACGATTCCGTTCATATTTCTTCCGCCTATGAAATACTTCTTCTCGGACGTTGTGTGCAGACTTTTCTCCGCCCTTCTGCTGTAGACAAAGCTCACCACAATATTGAATAACAGATATCCGAGAAAAACCGATAAGATCAATATCTGATTACTGTTCATTTTCACCCTCACTCTCATCCTCTTCATATTGGAAATCTACGAACACAAACTTAAGCAGCCAGAATACCCCGATTACCGCAAGCACCACTGTTCCAAGCACCGAGACCACAAACCACGCCGGCATATGGAATACCGTCCACCCGGTGTCATTTAGCAGGAACGCGGTTAGCACATGCCATAAAAAACATATAAATACCACAAGCAGCGTCGCTTTGATCTCTTTTATGCACTGCCTGTGCTGTTCTTCCTTTGTCAGTTTCATCATAATAATATATCCCCTTATATTTCATAAATACATCGAACAATGCTCATTATATCACGCTGATCATTTTTTTCATAGTTACCCCGCCAGCCACCAAAATCCTGTGCATATACAAACTCTGTATTGTTGTCTGCACAAAAAAACTGGCGCACAGACGTTTCGTCCATACACCAGCCATTTATAGTTTACTGTATACCAATTTATGTTATGCTATTTTATCTTTTACATTTTCCAATTCATATAACGTATCCGGATCTATATCCAGACATTTCGATGTATCCCTCGTTCCTGTCACATCCCATGCCAAAGTTCCATTCAAAATTGTACATGAATTCAAAAAGAAATCTTTGTCTCTAAGCGGTTCAAACACTTTCTTATCCAGTAGTGGTTTTGCATCATAACATACAATTTTGCCATCCTCAAAATACACATATACTGTATAATCTTCAAATGGAACTACCTGTACTATATCATATATCATGCCAATTCCCCCTCTCTGTATAATACATAACTTTTAAATCAATGGATTTATTCTGTTTAATGGCAAACCATCCTTCGATAATTCCCAATTCTGCATTAACTCATCTTGATGAATGACACACCATGCAAGTATGAGCTTTAACTGCCTTGAAGGCAATGCACCTTTTATAACCCGTGCTTCATTTATATCTATTATAGCTTTATTTCCGTTATATTCTGCATGAAAATGTGGCGGATTATGATCATCATAATACATAGTTATTCTGATTCCATAAAACAGTGATATTTCTGGCATACTATCAACCTCCAATTATTATTGATAATATTATACTATATCATTCCAAGGCTGTTCAATAACTATCATGACTATATCAAAAGATAACTTAAGTAAATTTAGTCTTCTCTAGTTATTTTTTTCTAACCATATTGGCACAATCACTTATAAATTTGAATACAAAAAGCGCCAGCACATAAACCTTGGGATATATCCAATATTAAGCGGACATACCACCAGCGTAAATGCGCCAGCGTCTTATTTACTCTATATACATTTTAATTCAGATCTTTATACATTGATCTCCGCAGTAACACCGAGGATATCCTTGTTCTCATCGAGGATAGGCTGAATGACCTCTTCCAGGAACTCTCTTGTCTGCTCAGGAGCACGACCTACGAAGTTCTTTGGCTCAAGGATAGATACGATCTCCTCCTTTGTCATACCAAAGTCAGGGTCTGCTGCGATACGGTCAACGAGGTCATTCTCTCTTCCGTACTTCTTGACCTGCTCGCCTGCAAGCATTGAGTACTCTCTGATCTTCTCATGAAGCTCCTGACGGTTGCCGCCACGCTTAACAGCATCCATCATGATATTCTCTGTTGCCATGAATGGAATCTCCTTCATGAAGCACTGGTAGATAACCTTGTCATATACCACAAGACCATCAACAACGTTCAGGTACAGATCAAGGATTCCGTCAACTGCAAGGAATGCCTCTGGAACTGAGATACGCTTATTTGCTGAGTCATCCAGTGTTCTCTCAAACCACTGTGTTGCGGCTGTGATAGCAGGATTGAGCGCGTCACACATTACATAATTGGCAAGTGATGCGATTCTCTCACTTCTCATTGGATTTCTCTTGTATGCCATAGCTGATGAACCAATCTGGTTCTTCTCAAATGGCTCCTCTATCTGCTTTAAGTGCTGGAGAAGTCTGATATCATTTGAGAACTTGTGTGCACTCTGTGCGATGCCTGAGAGCACATTAAGAACTCTTGAGTCGACCTTTCTTGAATATGTCTGGCCTGATACAGGATAGCACTCAGCAAATCCCATCTTCTCAGCGATCTTTCCATCTATCTTTCTCACTGTCTCGTGATCTCCTCCGAAGAGCTCAAGGAAACTTGCCTGTGTTCCAGTTGTTCCCTTTGATCCGAGAAGCTTCTGCTGGCTGATCATGTACTCTATATCAGAGAGGTCAAGGAGCAGCTCCTGCATCCAGAGTGTTGCACGCTTGCCGACTGTCGTTGGCTGTGCAGGCTGGAAATGTGTAAATGCAAGAGTTGGGAGATCCTTGTACTGATCTGCGAACTTTGCCAGCTCATTTATAACATTGATGAGTTTCTTTCTGACAAGCTTTAATGCCTCTGTCATAACGATAACATCTGTGTTATCGCCTACATAGCAGCTTGTTGCTCCAAGGTGGATTATTCCTGCTGCCTTAGGGCACTGAACACCGTATGCATATACGTGGCTCATTACGTCGTGACGAACCAGCTTTTCTCTCTCTCTGGCAACATCATAGTTGATGTCATCAGCGTGAGCCTTGAGCTCCTCGATCTGCTCATCTGTGATTCTTGGATTGCCGTTCTCGTCCTTGAGACCAAGCTCCTTCTCTGTCTCAGCAAGAGCTATCCACAGCTTTCTCCATGTCTTAAACTTCATATCAGGTGAGAAAATATACTGCATTTCCTTACTAGCGTATCTTTCACACAGTGGGCTTTCGTACTTGTCCTTACTCATGTCTTTACCTCTTTCTTCCTGTAGTCTCCCGCATCTGCCAGCTGACAAATGCTTTTATATCTTATCACACAACTATTATACATGGGTTTCAGATTATTTCCATGCTTTTTTTGCATAAACCAGAAATTCGGAATCAATATCTGCTTTTCCGCTGATATGATTCCGAATTTTTACAATTTTTGTCTTGCAACAAGTGCGCACTTTCGTGCGCTATCACCAGGACTCCTCCCGCTTACGCGGGTCCCTCCTCATATCTTGTCTTCCGACAAGTGCGCACTTTCGTGCGCTATCACCAGGACTCCTCCCGCTTATGCGGGCCCCTCCTCATGATATAATATGTGACTCCGATCCTCTCTTGAAATTCTCGTGGTCGCCTCTGATGTCCTCTGTAGGCGGTTTCATAGGATATTGGCCGCTGAAGCATCCATGGCAGTACTGTCTTCCGCCTGAGAGCTCCGGAAGCCTCTCCATCTTCAGGTACGCCAGAGAATCGGCACCTATGATCTTGCATATATCATCCACAGACCTGTTGTATGCTATGAGCTGCTCTCTGTCCGGAATGTCAGTTCCAAAGTAGCATGGATACAGGAATGGAGGTGAACTGATCCTTACATGGACCTCAGTCGCTCCTGCCTCCCTGAGCATGCCAACTATTCTGTCACTCGTAGTTCCACGAACTATAGAGTCATCTATCATTATGACACGCTTGCCATTTACAGCCTCCTTAAGGACGTTCAGCTTGACACGCACGCTGGACTCTCTCTGGCTCTGCTGTGGCTTTATGAATGTTCTTCCCACATATCCATTCTTGACAAATGCCGTTCCATATGGAATACCCGATTCAAGTGAGTAACCCATAGCCGCCGCATTTCCCGATTCAGGAACGCCAACTACCACATCAGCGTCAACCGGGCTGTCCTTTGCAAGGCATCTTCCGGCTGTGATACGCGAATCGTACACAGACATTCCATCTATGACTGAATCAAGTCTCGCAAAGTATATATACTCAAATATACATCTTGCATGCTGCTCCTGGCACATGTTCTTGTACGACTGGATTCCATACTCAGGTGATATGGTTACAACCTCTCCAGGCTCCACATCCCTGACAAATTCGGCACCTATTGTATCGAGCGCACAGCTCTCAGATGCCAGTATGTATGCGTTATCACGCTTTCCTATACAAAGCGGTCTGAAACCAAATGGATCTCTGGCTCCAATAAGCTTTCTAGGACTCATGATGACAAGTGAATATGATCCCCTTACTTTCTTGAGAGCTCTAGTGACAGCCTCCTCAACGGAACCGCACTTAACTCTCTCCCTGGCTATATGGTAAGCTATTACCTCAGAATCAATTGTAGTCTGGAATATAGCGCCTGTGAGTTCCAGCTCACGTCTAAGCTCAGGAGCATTTACCAGATTGCCGTTGTGTGCAAGTCCCAGAGTTCCCTTTACATAATTGAGAACCAGTGGCTGTGCATTCTCTATAGTGCTGGCACCGGCTGTTGAATATCTCACATGACCCACACCGATATTTCCCTTTAGCTTGCTCAGTGAATCAGGTGTGTACACCTCATTCACAAGACCCATGCCCTTTAAGGAGCTGACCTTGCCCTTAGGACCAGCAGTGTCTGACACCGCTATACCGCAGCTCTCCTGTCCACGGTGCTGCAATGCAAACAGACCATAATAGATCGTGTTCGCCACATCATTTCCATCGAAATCATAGATACCGAAGACTCCGCACTCCTCGTGCATCTCGTGCATCTCGTCCTCGTCATAATAATGGGATCTTAAACATTCGTTCATAAATATATGCCTCTCATGTTATATTATTGTAACTGTCACGGCCACATAATTCTCATCGTATGTCTGGTAACAGTCATATCTTTCACCACATAAAACTTTATCTGTTTTACCACAACATGTCAACAGATAAATTCTATCATTTTTAGGATTATACCCCACTTTTTTCATGCATTTTCACCAACAGCAGTATGTTTCGCAAGTATTTATCTATTTAAACTTGAGAAAATCCACATCTCTCTGTCACAACCTCGCCTCACCGGTCGCGCTGTGCTTCTCTCCTGACGCGGCAGGTTACCACATAGTCCTTCCGGCTTCCACCTGGAATTGAAAAAAGCCCAAAAGATACAAATTTTACGTACTTTGTATCTTTTGAGCTTTTATACCACTCTCTACTCCACAGCGTATCCCTTTGCCTTTATGAGATCTACCATCTTGTATACATACTTCTCACACAGCTCATCTGTAGCTGCCTCGACCATAACTCTGATGACAGGCTCTGTACCGCTCTGTCTGAGAAGAAGTCTTCCGTCGTCTCCAAGCTCTGCTGCTATCTCATCGTTCAGTTTCAACACATCAGCATCGTTCATGACTGCATCCTTGCTTGAAACCTTGACATTCACAAGGAGCTGTGGATATATCGTCAGGCTGTTGAACAGCTCTGAGAGCTTAACCTTACGTCCAAGAATCGTCTCCATGATCATCAGCGAGGTGAGGACTCCGTCACCTGTTGTTGCATATTTAGAGAAAATGATATGACCTGACTGCTCACCGCCGATGGAATGTCCGTGCTCCATCATATTCTCGAACACATACTTGTCGCCGACTGCTGTCTTCTCATAGTTGATGCCCTTCTTGTCAAGTGCCTTGTAAAGTCCAAGATTGGACATAATAGTTGTAACGATCGTATTGTTGTTCAGCTCACCCTTATCCTTCAGGTAACGGCCACAGACATAGAGGATCTTGTCTCCGTCCACGATCTCACCCTTGTCGTCCACTGCAAGACATCTGTCCGCATCACCATCAAATGCAAATCCCACATCAAGTCCCTTCTCCTTGACAAATGCCTGAAGCTTCTCAATGTGTGTTGAACCACAGTCCGTGTTGATATTTGTTCCATTTGGCTCATTGTTGATGACATATGTCTTTGCTCCGAGGGCGTCATACACTGACTTTGCAACCAGATATGATGCACCATTTGCACAGTCAAGACCAATCCTCATACCCTTGAAAGGTCTGGTTGGGATCGTGAGCAGATAGCCTATATATCTGTTTCTTCCCATGGTGTAGTCAGTGGTCTTACCGATGTTCTCTCTCTTTGCAAATGGTATCTCGCCGAGCTCACCGTCTATATACTGCTCGATCTCGTTCTCGATGGCTGCCTCAAGCTTGTAGCCCTGGCCGTTGATCACCTTGATACCATTGTCATAATATGGGTTGTGGCTGGCTGAGATCATGATACCGCAGTCAAAATCACCTGTACGGACTATATAAGATACACTAGGTGTAGGAGTTACATGCATCAGATATACATCTGCTCCGCTGGCTGTAAGTCCTGCAACCAGTGAATACTCGAACATGTAGCTTGAAAGTCTCGTATCCTTTCCGATGACAACGTGTGCCTTTCCATCCTCATGCTGCTTGCCATAGTAATAACCAAGGTATCTTCCAACCTTATATGCATGCTCCACAGTAAGGTCAACATTTGCCTCGCCTCTGAATCCATCTGTTCCAAAATATTTACCCATTGTAAAATCCTCGATTCTATTATTCTATAACCTCATCCTGCTCGCTTTCCTGAACGACCAGAAGATCTATCGCTCTCCTGTGGATGTGTATCTTGGTCTCCTTATATTCTCCGCCGAACTCACCGTCACATGTCCATGCAACCGGATCCTCTGCATCGAACTTGACCCTGTGAGCCCTGAATGAAACCATACTCCTCTCATTCACATCTCCCGTAAGAAGCGCCCTGACAACTCTCTCCAGATCAGCTGGCGTCTTCATTGTCCTTATCAGTATGCCCTCAAAAAGTCCGTCATCGAACTCAACGCCTTTTCGGGTTATACTCTTAAATCCTCCAACGGATATCGAGTTGGACACCATACCGAATATGAACTCGCCTTCCTGCTCGTCCCCGTCTATCGTAACCTTCATCTTGTAAGATGGTACATTTGCCAGACTTTTTATCCCCTGCAATACATATGCCGCATGCCCAAATATATTCTTCATATTCTGCGGCGTTGCATATGATGTATCTGAGAACATTCCAAAAGCTGCGACATAAACAAAGTTCTTGTCGTTCAGACTTCCTATATCTATGGAGAACGGCTCTGCCTTCACTATCATCTCAGCCGCCTCAACCGTCTCTCTCGGTATGTCCATGCTCCTTGCAAAGTCATTGGTGGAGCCACACGGAATATATCCAAGTGGAACCTTTATCCCGCTCTTCATATATCCTGTAACTGTGTTGCCCAGGGTTCCGTCGCCCCCCGCACATACGATCACATCGTAGTTTGCGCCTTCCTCCTGAACAATTCTCTCTGCGTCATCTGCCGATTTCGTAAGATATGTCCTGACCGCGTAATCGTTGTTGCAGAACACTTCCAGCACATCCACCAAAGAATTCTTCAGAGTAGTCCTACCCGCTTTGGGATTCATGATGAACAGCATATTCTTCATACTTTCAATAACACAACCTTTCCCTTTGATACTGCTTATTTACTTGTGATCCTCCTTGTACTTCATGTACAGATCATACCCCTTCTTGCGGAGCTTGCATGATGGACAATGTCCGCAGCCCTCGCCCTTGATGCCATTGTAACATGTGAGTGTCATATCTCTGATGACATCCAGTCCACCCAGCTCATCAGCCATCTTCCATGTCTCCATCTTATCGATCCACATCAATGGTGTTATTATATCAAACTCGTAGTCCATTGCAAGATTTAGTGTTGTATTTAACGATTTGATAAATATATCCCTGCAGTCAGGGTATCCTGAGAAGTCACTCTGGGACACTCCTGTTATTATATCAGATATTCCTCTCTGTTTGGCAAATATTGCTACAAATGTAAGAAATACCATGTTCCTTCCGTCTACAAATGAGTTCGGTGTACCCTCATCAGGTGCATTTTCATCAACCTTCATGTCCGTTCTTGTCAGAGAATTTGGCGCAAGCTGGTTGAGAAGACCCATGTCAAGTATGTGGTGCTCCACTCCGAACTTGTCTGCGATCTCCTTTGCACACTCAAGCTCCAACGCATGTCTCTGTCCATAGTCAAATGATACCGCATACACCTTCTTGTACTTCTTGAGTGCCCACAACAGACACGTTGTGCTGTCCTGTCCGCCGCTGAATACTACAACTGCCTCATCCTTATTCTTCAAATTCTGCATGATCTCATCCTCCATATATAATCAAATATGATATTCCGGACCGCATTATAACGCTCCCGGATAAACAAATTCATCATTATCAATTCAGTGTGCCTATGACTATCTTCCCGCATTGTACATCATCAGCATCTTGTTCTGCAGAGCTGTATCGCTCTCAAATCGTCCCCTGAGAGTGGTCGTCATGGTCTTGCTTCCCGGCTTCTTGATGCCTCTCGCCGTCATACAACTGTGATGTGCCTCTATCATAACCGCCACGTCATCGGTTCCCGCAGCCTTGGATATGACGTAGGCTATGTCCGAGCCTATCCTCTCCTGAAGCTGAAGTCTCTTTGCAACCATATCCGCGATCCGCGCTATCTTAGAAAGTCCGAGCACTCTTCCATTTGGAATGTATGCGACTGAGACCTTCATGTCATACATGAGCGCCATGTGATGCTCACAGTAGCTGAACACCTCTATATCCTTGACAAACACCATGTCGCCTGCCTGCCTTGCCACTCCGTCCTCAGCAAATGTCTTGCCGAACATCTCAGCCAGCTCGTCGTTGGTGTAGTTCATTCCCTCAAATACTTCCTCGTACATGCGCGCGACCCTGTCAGGAGTCTCTACAAGTCCCTCTCTGTCAGGATCATCGCCAAGGGCAATCAATATTCCTCTTACATGCTCCTTTATAGCCTCTTTATCTATCGCCATCTTATACACCTCTTTCTTCCGGATCCCAAATGAACTTGTGAAGCTGTAACTGAAGCTTCACATCATTCATATCGTTCTCGATCATAAAATCCACTATATCCGCAGGATCTATACTGCCATACACAGGACTGATGAATACTCTCGTCTTCTCATCCAGCGCATACTCCTGAACTATCTCAAGACACTTCTCCAGATCTTCCTGTGAACCGACCACAAATTTCACCGAATCATTCTTGTCTATATAGTTATAATTTGCAAGGCACATGTCACTTTCCATGCCGCTGGATGGACATTTGTAATCCAGCGTGTATGACACATTCCCTCCAAGAGCCTTGAACTCTGCTATATCCACACTTCCGTTCGTCTCGATCTCAACCCTTATATCGTCCTCCAACTCAAATGCAAGGAGGAGCTTATCTATATCCTTCTGTATCAGCGGCTCCCCGCCTGTCAGGGTGACGTTCTTCACCTCTGTCCTTCTGACATAATCGATGATCTCATCCTCGGTCAGCTCCTCATACGGAACGCCTGCCTCATTTGCCCACTTGGTATCGCAGTAACCGCAATCAAGATTACAGCCCGCAAATCTTATGAATACGGCAAGCTCTCCGGCTCTCGCGGCCTCCCCGTTGATACTTATAAATCTCTCTACAATTCTGTACGTACTCACGTCTATATTTCCTTTCTCCCAGTGTATATTGTATATCGTCTCACATCTGACAGATCTTGAGACCAGTCAGTTTCTCACCGGGATCCTATTGTTTATATTACTCGCAATAAGACGCCACATTATTCGGTGTCTCATACACACTTGCCTCTATGACCTTATAGCCTCGGCTGGTCATCTCATCATATATATACTTTGCAAAATTCTCTGCCGTAGGTCTGAAGTCTACCTTTACAATTCTCAGATTCTCTGCAATCAGGGCGTCCTCCGTTGCCTGTCTTAGGCTTCCTGTCTCCATGATAAGGCTGTGATCAAAGTAATCTGCAATCTCTCTCAGATCCTTCTTAAGATTTGAGAAATCTACCACCATTCCCCTGTTCTGTGTATCGTGCTCAAGCGTTTCCGCTCCGACCTCTATCTCCACCGTCCATCTGTGTCCGTGGATATTGCTGCATTTGCCCTCATAATCTTTCAAAAAATGGGCGCTGTCAAAACTTGCCTTTGTCTTTAACTTATACATAACTCCTCCTATAAGCATCCAACTGTTCACCACAAAAAAAGACCAGAATAGGACATTCTGATCTTCTTCTGTCCTAGTTTTGTTTAGTGACAGGATGGTACTAATGAACTGTCAATCTATTATGTTGTGTTCTGATCTATTTGTCAGTTTCTCTCAGATCTTAGATGTTAAGGAATCCCTTAACCTCTGCAAGCATATCCTCCTTGTCACATACTGTGTCGTGGAGAACCTTTGCTGATCTGATATCCTCTATAGCCTGAGGTACCTTTACACCTGAGAGCTTCTCAAGCTCGTCGACAAGCTCAAAGTCTGTCTTGGAATCATACTCAGGGTCTATAGCGTTCATAACGCTTCTTGTGAACTTGTATGGGCTTGCTGTTGACGCGATGACTGTAGGTGTCTTATCTCCTGTCTCTGCCACATACTTTTCATATACTGTAGCTGCAACTGCTGTATGTGTATCGATGATATAATCATCTGACTCATATACCTTTTTGATGGTAGCTGCGGTCTCTGCCTCTGTTGCATATCCACCATAGAACTCAGCAAGCTTTGCCTTCATATCGTCTGTGATGGTGTACACTCCATCTGTTGTGAGTTCTTTCATAAGCTCCGAGTTCTTCTCAGCATCATTTCCGGCGATCTTGTATATCAGTCTCTCAAGGTTGCTTGAAATGAGGATATCCATCGATGGTGATGTTGTGAGTATGAACTCTCTGTTTCTATCGTATGTTCCTGTCTGGAAGAAATCAAACAGAACCTTGTTGTCATTTGATGCGCAGATGAACTTTGCGATTGGAAGTCCCATCTCCTTGGCATAGTATGCTGCAAGGATATTACCAAAGTTACCTGTTGGAACGTCCACGTTGATCTTGTCGCCTGCCTTGATGGTTCCGTCTGCAACAAGTCTTGTGTAAGCGTATACATAGTATACCATCTGAGGGACAAGACGTCCGATGTTGATTGAGTTTGCTGATGAAAACTGATATCCCTTCTCATCCATGTACTTTGCAAGCTCTGCATCTGAGAACATCTTCTTTACGCCAGTCTGAGCGTCATCGAAGTTTCCTGTGATACCTACAACAAATGTATTATCTCCCTTCTGGGTAACCATCTGCTTCTCCTGAATAGGGCTTACACCGTGCTTTGGATAGAACACGATTATCTTTGTTCCAGGAACATCTGCAAATCCTGCAAGGGCAGCCTTACCTGTATCACCTGATGTTGCTGTGAGGATGACAATCTCATTCTTTACGCCATTCTTCTTTGCTGATGTTGTGAGAAGATATGGAAGGATTGAAAGTGCCATATCCTTGAATGCTATTGTTGATCCATGGAAAAGCTCAAGATAATATGCTCCTGCCTTATTCACAAGTGGTGCTATAACCGGTGTATCAAACTTTGAATCATATGCTGAATCTATACAATGCTTAAGCTCAGCCTCTGTGAAGTCTGTGAACATAAGCTTCATAACCTCGTATGCAACCTGCTGATAGTTCATCTTTGCAAGGTCTTCCAGAGACACATCAAGTGCTGGTATAGAATCTGGTACAAAAAGGCCCCCCTCATTAGCAAGTCCCTTAAGTATAGCCTGTGATGCTGTTGCTGTCTCATTTGCATTTCTTGTGCTTCTGTAGATAAGTTCCATTTGCCAATCTCCTTAATAAATATATTTAAACATTTCGTTATGTACTAAACTCAAGAATCACCTGTATTCTTACAAATAATCGTGTGCATTATAACACAGCATTTTATAAAAAACAAGCTATAGCCCGCCTCATTCATGCGACTTTTCCAACACTTTCCCAACACTTATCTCACTGCATTTAAAAACCCGCCTTACGGCGGGTCTTTAATATATCTGTATACAATTTCTGCTTTTTATTACTTTACATATACATCATAGTAGCCTGTTGCGAAGTTAAGAGCTGCCTGATGGTTTGAGAAGTAGATATCAAGATGATTGCCATTGATAGCTCCACCCCTGTCCTGAACTGTGTATGTATGACCATCAACTATAAGCTCTGTACCAAATGCAAAGTTACTTGGCGCTGCACATGTCACACCCTCGACTGCAGGTGCGCCTGAAGCTGTTGTCGGGTTATCCATGTTGCTGTATTCACCGCAGCAGATTGGACATGGACAATATGCCGTAATCCAGAATGTTCCGAGATATGTACCTGATGTCTCACCATTCACATAGATAACCTTGTCATCAGGAAGTCCATCTGTTGACTTCTCTGTTGATGGATCAACTGATATCTGATCGTCAGGAAGTCCTGCTGCTGACTTATCCTTATCCTTAACCTTCATCTGTGTGGTAGGCTCTGACTTTGTTGTATCTGCTGCCTGCTGTGCAGCCTCTGTTGCACGAGCCTCTGTTGTGCTCTCCTGAACTCCACCGCTTATGGCTGAAGTCTTCTTAACTGTCTTTTTGCTTGAGAGGGCTACTGAACCAGTCTTGTTGACATCTGACAGAGTACCATCTGCCAGTGCAACTGATGATGTTGCCTCTCCATAGTCTGCTGTGTTGTCTGCGTATAATGTATTACCTGCTGCTGCGATTGACACTCCCTTGCCCTTGGATGAAACCATGCTGTCATCTGATGCGATAACTGCGTATGATGAAAATCCAACTGCCAGGAGTACTGCTCCTATGCTAATCTTCTTTACGTTCCTTTTCAGTGATGTCTTCATTAGTTTCTGTGATTTCATACGTGATGAATCTGAAAACTTTTGCATAACCTTTTCTCCTTAATTTCTTTACGGTTTCAGAATTGTTACAAAACCGTTAAAATTTAACTCATGACGCTATTATAATCTCTGTCAAAAGAAAGGTCAAGCAAAGTGGATATTTTTGTAAATCATGCACAACTCGCATAAAATCTTTAATTCCGTTAATGTAAACATGCAACATTTTAAAATGCTATTTTTGTGCATATTTTACATTTTAGTACCGTAACATTTTTGAAACAAATCAGCATCTTGTATATTTTTACTTTAGAGTTTTTAATAAAATCTTTGTTTTCTGTTACATTTTTTTGTTTTTATGTTAACTCACAATGACTTTTTCAGGTGCGCTGTCAGCCCATCTACAGAGCAGTTCCTCAAGCTCCTCGTAAGTCTCAACCTGGTTCACATTGCTCCTGAGCTTTGCCGAATCATACATTCCGACTGAGTACCATGCCACGTGCTTTCTCATCTCATGGATACCTGTGTACTCACCCTTGAACTCAACCATGAGTCTCGCATGTCTCAGCATCATATCCTTCACTTCATATATGTCAGGCTTGTCCGGCAGCTCGCCATGCTCGTAGTAGTATTTCATATCGCGGAATATCCACGGGTTGCCCCTCGCACCTCTTCCTATCATAAAGCCGTCACAGTTCGTCTGCGCCCTCATGTCTATGATGTCCTGAGGAGTGTTTATATCGCCATTGCCAATGAT
The DNA here is from genome assembly GCF_040915325.1 of Coprococcus sp. RTP21281st1_F1_RTP21281_210402. NCBI lineage: Bacteria > Bacillati > Bacillota > Clostridia > Lachnospirales > Lachnospiraceae > Coprococcus > Coprococcus sp. RTP21281st1_F1_RTP21281_210402. Next base: position 81,098 of record NZ_JBCPDQ010000005.1, on the reverse strand, counting down.
CGGGATGATGCACGCCTCCTTCACCCTGGCTATGACGCTCCAGTCCGCATGTCCCTGATAATACTGCTGCCTTGTCCTTCCGTGCACCGCCACAGCGGCAGCCCCGCTCTCCTGGGCTATATGTGCTATCTCAGGCGCATTTATATGCTCTGAATCAAATCCACTTCTTATCTTGATGGTTAGCGGTATACTTATAGCTTTTGCCATGGCCTCGACTATCCTTCCAACGAGAACCGGATCCTTCATCAGCGCAGATCCCTCTCCATTGTTGACCACCTTCGGCACAGGGCAGCCCATATTTACATCTATGAACGAATAACCGTTACTCTCTATCCTCTTTGCCATCTCCGCCATGATCTCAGGATCAGAGCCAAAGAGCTGCAGCCCAAATGGCTTCTCCCGCTCATCCATAGCCAGAAGCGGCTTCGTGTTCTTATTTTTATAATATATTGCCTTGGCGCTCACCATCTCGCTGTACAGGATATCACAGCCCTGTTCCTTGCATAAAAGACGAAATGGCTGGTCACATACACCAGCCATCGGCGCCAGGATCAATTTATCTCTGAAATCCATAAATTTCTCCATTGCTTCTATAATAATATATAATTTGCAAAATCCGACTTATTTCTGCTTGTCCATGATAAGTCTGAGTCCGTGAAGTGTGAGATCCGGATCATACACATCTATGCAGTCCGTGTTCTCATATATCATCTTTCCAAGTCCGCCGGTAGCCACGACTTTCATGTTGTCGTATCCTGACTCCTTGCGCATTCTCTTCACTATATACTCTGTCTGGCCAATATAGCCCATGCACACACCGGCCTGCATACTGGATATCGTGTCCTTGCACAGTATCGTCTCAGGCACCTTTATCTCTATCTCAGGAAGCTTGGCTGTTCCCGTCCACAGAGCATTTGCAATAAGCCTTATACCCGGCGATGTGACCTCAGCCTCAAACACGCCATCGGCATTGATGAGGTCGTACGTTGTGGCAGTTCCAAAGTCCACCGTGAGAACCGGTCCGCCATACATGTGATAAGCCGCAACTGCGTCAACTATTCTGTCAGCTCCAAGCTGCTTCGGGTTTGGCAGCGCTATATTGATCCCCGTCTTTATTCCCGGCTCAACTATGAGTGGTGTTATTCCAAAATATTTCTTTATGCCATTCACCAGTGAATGCATGATCTTCGGAACAACCGAAGCGATTATAACTTCATCTATAACATCAGTTGACAACTGTCTCATTCTGAGCCAGTCGCACAGAAATACTCCGTACTCATCCGATGTTCTCGATATCCCGGTGGTCATCCTGAAGGTCTTCTCCAGGCGTTCTCCGTCAAACAGTCCTATCGTAATATTTGTATTTCCAGCATCAATAGCAAATAACATGCCCTTTTTTCCTTCCTGATCTTCCAATTATTTTATATCATTCATTTACAAGACTGTTAATGTCAACACCCTGTATAAATATCTTATAGAACAGCTCCAGACTCTGGAACAGCTCCTTCTTTTCATTCTGCAGCTTCTTGACCTTGAGTCCGCATCCTATGTCGTCAAATAACAGGTCATCCTCAAGTGCCCTCGTCTGTATCTTCAGATTGCCGGCGTCGTCAAACACCAACATAAATATTCCTCCGACCTCCTGTGTAAACGCTCCACACATGGCGTGAAGCTCGTCCTTTATCTCATCAGGAAGCTTTGAAAATTCCTTGTTCAGATAAAACTTCTGATTATATATCGAGCTGGCGCACAGAACAAGCTCGCCATCCTCTGTCCTAGTTGAAATCTCCATAACCGCTCCTATCCTATAACGTCCGCCATATCGTACATTCCTGCAGGCTTGCCCTTGAGGAACTTTCCTGCCTCAACAGCACCCTTTGCAAATACTGACTTGGAATATGCAGTGTGCTTGAACTCTATAACCTCATCAATACCTGCAAATATCACCTCATGCTCTCCAACTATAGTGCCGCCTCTGACAGCAGAGATTCCGAGCTCCTTCTTATCTCTCTTCTTTCTCACCTGGCTTCTGTCGTACACATACTCATACTGCTCATTGCATGCCTCATTGATTGAATCAGCAAGAGCAAGAGCTGTTCCGGATGGAGCATCCACCTTCTGGTTGTGATGCTTCTCAACTATCTCTATATCATATCCGGCTGGTGAGAATACCTTCGCAGCATCCTTCAGAAGCTTCATGAGTGTATTGATTCCCAGTGACATGTTCGCTGACTTGAGTATGGCAACCTTTGCACTGCACTCCTTTACCTTTGCAAGCTGCTCATCTGAGAGACCTGTTGTACAGAGAACTATAGGAGTCTGTGTCCTCACACCGTAATCGAGGAGCTTGTCAACAGCTACAGCCGCTGCAAAATCTATGATGACATCAGCCTCGACATCGCAGGCATCTATATCTGTAAATACCGGATATCCGTTATCCCTGTTGTCCACAACATCTATTCCCGCTACGATCTCGGCATCAGGATCGCCTGCAACGATACCTGTTATTACCTGTCCCATCTTTCCATTGCAACCATGCATTATGATCTTTACCATGTCTGTCTATCCTCCATATATATAAGCTTTGTCATTTGTTGTCGTCTTTTGTGTGGTCTATGCACGCTGACATGCGCATATATTTCAACATGTACTCCATTTTACACATTTGCTGTCCATTGTGCAACGTTTATATCCACCTCGGCAAATAAAAATGTCTGCAGCCAGTTGAGACCGCAGACATCTGTATTGTTTCTATGATAATTACAGTCCTAGAGAACTCCGTACTCTTCCATTGCCTTCTTGAGCTTCTCCACGTTCTGTGGCTCCATCTCAGTGAGCGGCATTCTCATTGTTCCATCACACATACCAAGAAGCTCTACAGCCTTCTTGACAGGTATTGGATTGACCTCGCAGAACAGTGCGTTGCAGAGGTCGATGGCCTTAAGCTGAAGATCAAGGCTTCCCTGAACATCTCCGTCAAGATATTTCTGAACCATATCGTGTACGTCCTCAGGGATTATATTGGCTGTTACTGAGATAACTCCCTTTCCGCCAAGTGAGAGAAGAGGTACAACCTGATCGTCATTTCCTGAGTAGATATCTATGCATCCCTTTGAAAGACTTGCAAGCTTTACGACCTGGCTTATATTACCTGAAGCTTCCTTGATACCGACAATGTTCTCAACATTCTGTGCAAGATATACTGCTGTCTCCGGCTGGATATTGCAGCCTGTACGTGATGGCACATTGTAAAGGATTATAGGCACATTTACTGAATTTGCAACGGCTGTGAAGTGTGCGATGAGGCCCTTCTGTGTAGCCTTGTTGTAATATGGTGTAACCACGAGCAGACCGTCCACTCCGTAGCTCTCTGCCTCTGTTGAGAGATATATTGCTGTTGCAGTACAGTTTGAACCTGTTCCTGCTATTACCTTTATTCTGTGATCAGCGAACTCTACACACTTCTTCACGCACTCAAGATGCTCCTCGTGTGACAGTGTTGAAGCCTCGCCTGTTGTTCCGCAGATAACTATGGCATCCGTCTTGTGTGCTATATGAAACTCCACGAGCTCCTTGAGCTTATCATAATCCACATCTCCATTTTCAAGAAATGGTGTTACAAGTGCAACTGCTGAACCGGTAAAAATTGACATATTGTCGTCCTCCTTAAAAATAAATAGTCGATACAATATAGCATAAAAATGGGCTGGCAAAAAGCCAACCCATAAAAACATCTCATTCTTACAAGTAGCTCTCCATCCTCAGATGACAGTCATACAGTTCTTAACTGCACAACCAGCAACAGATCCTGTGGAATATCCATCACTTCGGCGGTCTTCCCTTTCGTCAGGCATCTTCTGCATCCACATGCATCAGCCTGCTTAATCATTAATCCCGCGCCTCTACTATATTGTATTCAGTTTAATCTTAGATAGTGCTACTATATCACCGCATCCAGGCCATGTCAACCATATATTTTACTGCATGCTTCACAAGGATTCCTCCCACTGACGTGGGCCCCTCCTTATGAAATGTTGTGCAGGCGCATTCCTATGCGCTTTGCGCGGCGCCTGCGTGCTTCACAAGGGTTCCTCCCACTGACGTGGGCCCCTCCTTATGAAATATCATTCAAGACATTCCATCTTGCTCACAGACACCTCGTATGCCACCTTGCTGATCACCTGGTCATTGTCGATACGCTTCTGATACTCCCTGCTCTGGATCCTTCCCCAGATGGCCACATGCTCTCCTACCTGGAGCTTTCCGGCAAATCTCGCATTTCTGCCCCAGCAGATACATGGTATGTAATCGCTCTTGCCGTATGCTCTGTTGACCGCCAGCAGCACATCCGCGATCTCCCTTCCAAGGGGCGTCATCCTGTACACAGGTGCCTTACATATGTAACCGTCAAGATAGATCTGATTTGGTCTGTTCTCCTCCTCAGCATCATCCTCGTCGATGGTCTCGATCTCTCTCACAAACACAGACAGTATAAGGCGGTTTCTGGTCTCCTCATGCTTGTTGTATGACCTGAACTGTCCCTTTGCCATGATGCGCTCCCCTATGTGGGATTCGTTCACATCGAACAGTCTGTCAGACACCATGAGCGGAATAGTATCGTAAGCATCGCTGAGTCTGCTGACGATGAGATCCACCATATAGAAGCCCTCGCCAAATATCTCGTGGCTGAACACGAACTCTGATGCTATCTCTCCTGCCACCACTACCTGATTGTTGTTTAATGTTTTTTCAGTCATATTTTCTCCCTCCGTTATAACAAACTTTTGCATACTTTAAAAGTTATGCCACGCAGTACAAAAATATGCTGTCTTGTTTAATCTAGTTTTGTCGGTCTCTCTTTCGCTGTCTCATTACCTCATACGACAAAAGAGTCGCCGATATTGCAGCGTTCAGCGATTCGACTTTGCCCTCCATCGGAATCCTGAGAAGTCTGTCGGCTCTGCACGCCACCTCATCCGTCAGGCCATTTCCCTCATTTCCTATGAGGAACGCCACCCTGTCAGGGAATCCTATGTCGTAGAGATCGTCGCCGTCCAGATGTGCTCCGTACACCACAACGCCTGACCGTCTCAGCTCCTCCACGGTCCCGGGCAGGTCATCGCACATGACAAATGGCACCCTGAATATGGCACCCATCGTCGATCTGACTACCTTCGGATTGTACGGATCGCATGAACCTTTTCCTATAAGCACGGCGGTCACACCTGCTGCCTCTGCGCTTCTGAATATAGTTCCCATATTTCCGGGATCCTGGAGCGTATCCAGCACAAGAAATGTCTCTCTGTCATTCCTGCCGAGCACGGAATCAAGCTGATAATGCATGCATTTCACCACAGCCATACACCCCTGTGGAGTCTTGGTCTGTGACACCCCTGCGAACACTCCGTCGCTGAGTATCCAGGTATTCCTGCCATCAAGCACACCCATGCTCTTGAATTCATCCCTGTATTCCTTAAGCGCACTCTCCGACAGATACACCTCCTGAACATTCTGAAGCGGAAGCTCCCTGAACATGCGTATCCCCTCGACCACGAACACGTCTCTGTCCTTTCTGAGCTTTGCATCCTTGTTCAGCTTATTAAGTTCTTTTATCCTCGGATTACTGTTTGCTGTAATTACTTCCACTTTTTTCTCCTTTTGCGGTATTTCTGTCACACTTTTCTGAGCAATACCCTGTCTTTGCCGTATTCCATCTGGAGCGCGTACACCACGCCGGAATTCTCATCCACACAGAATCCCCGGCCCATATTCTTCGCCTGTCTGGACTTCTTGAGCTGCACGTACACTGGACATGTGCCCTTGTACTCCTCAAGGATCGACATAAATGCAGACTCGTTCTTCATGTATTCGTCCACATCATCGAACAATACCCAGAGCTGGCTCTTGCTCTGAACAGGCTTCTGTCTGTTGTTCCATGGCTTCCCCGACTGAAAGCTCTTGCCACCTTCTGCCTCCTCAAAGCTTATCATATCCGACAATATGAGCTTGTTTTCCTTCTCACCGAGATTCGCCCTGCCCCTGACAAACACTCTGGAATCCACCAGAAGTCTGTCCCTGAACTTCTCGAAATCCCTCGGGAATACTATAACCTCGACCTGTCCGACCAAATCCTCTATCGTCACATACGCCATATTCTGATTGTTCTTGGTGAGCTTCACCGTCACCCTTGATATGAGTCCGCCGATGACATACATTGCATTGTCCTGAAGCTTCTGTCCATCTCCGTCACCCTGATCCCGGCTCATCTCATCGTCATCCTCGGTGTCCACCACGAAATCCGTCGCCTGAGCCGTGCATGTTCTCTGCATAAGCTCGATATATTTGCCAAGCGGATGTCCCGATATATACACTCCGAGCACAGACTTCTCAAGCGCCAGCTTCTCCTGATCCGAATACTCCTCCACATCAGGGTAAGGTACAAGATTGCTCTGCACAAAATCGTCTCCCATCAGGTCAAACAGAGACATCTGCCCGGACTCCCTGCTCTTTCTCTCCCTTGCTGCTTCCTCCGCTATGGCCGGAAGAGCCATCATCATCTGCTTTCTGTTTGCTCCCATATCATCAAATGCACCGCTGAGTATCAGAGCTTCCACAGTTTTCTTATTTGTATCCTTTGAAGGCATCCTTGTGAGGAAATTCCTGAGATCCTTAAACGGTCCATTCTTGGTTCTCTCCGCCTCTATCCTGTCGACAACAGCGCCTCCGACACTCTTGATACCGGAGAGGCCGTATCTTATCTTGCCGTTGCTTATGGAGAACTTTGCCACTCCCTCATTTATATCCGGAGGGAGCACCTCAACACCCATCTGCTTGCACACGCTTATATACTTTGCAACCTTGCCATTGTTGTCAATTACCGATGACATCAGCGCAGCCATGAACTCCACCGGATAGTAATACTTCAGGTACGCTGTCTGCGCCGCAAGTACCGCATATGCCACGGAGTGGGACTTGTTAAATGCGTACTCCGCGAACTTCATCATCTCGTCAAATATCTTATTTGCCACGGTCTCCGAGATTCCATTTGCCACACATCCCGGAACATTGAGCTCCTTGTTGCCGTACACAAAGTTATGACGCTCCTTCTCCATCTCCTCAGGCTTCTTCTTCGCCATGGCTCGGCGCACAAGGTCACTTCTTCCCAGCGTATAGCCCGCCAGCTTCATAACGATCTGCATTACCTGCTCCTGGTAAATGATACATCCGTAAGTCGGCTCAAGTATCTCCTCAAGCTCAGGGGTATCATAGTGAACCAGCTCACGGTTCTCCTTGCCCCTGATGTAGTCGTCTATGAACTGCATAGGACCCGGTCTAAACAGAGCAACACCGGCAATTACATCGTCCAGACTCTGCGGCTTCAGCTTCATCATGAAGTTTCTCATGCCCTCACTTTCGAGCTGGAACATACCCTCGGTCTTTCCCTGTCCCATGAGTCCAAGTATATTCGGATCATCGTAATCTATATTGTCTATGTCTATATCCTTGCCTGTTGTCTGCTTGACCAGCTTGACTGTATCCTGCACAACAGTCGCCGTACGGAGTCCCAGGAAGTCCATCTTGAGCATTCCCAGATGCTCCACCGTGTTCTTCTCAAACTGGGTTACCACCGCGCCCTCGGCTCCGACTGACAAAGGCGCGTACTCCTCTATGGCTTCACGGCCTATAACCACTCCCGCCGCATGCATTCCTGCATTTCTAGGGAGTCCCTCAAGCTTTCTGGCTATATCCACAAGCTTCTTGATCTCGTCCGAGCCCTCGTACATATCCCTGAAATCCTTGCTCGTCTTGAGTGCTATATCTATAGTCATATCCTTCTCTGCAGGTATTGCCTTTGCAAGGGAATCACACACCGCATACGGGAGATCCATGGCTCTTCCAACGTCTCTTATGACGTTTCTTGCGCCCATGGTCTGATATGCTATTATCTGTGTCACGCACTCCTCGCCATATTTCCTTACACAGTAGTCGATAACCTCCTGACGTCTGATATAACAGAAATCTATATCAATATCCGGCATGGATACTCGCTCCGGGTTCAGGAATCTCTCGAAGAGAAGGTTGTACTGCAAAGGCTCAATTGTCGTTATATCCAGACAGTAAGCAACCACACTGCCAACCGCCGAACCTCTTCCAGGTCCAACTGCGATTCCCTGCGATTTTGCAAAATGAATGAAATCCCACACTATCAGGAAATAATCCACAAATCCCATGCTCTTTATGACAGACAGCTCATAATCTATTCTCTGTCTGACCTCGTAGCCGTGGGTTCCCTCGGCCATCTTACCGGACTCCTCATATGTAAGTCCGTACTTTTTCTCCATACCCTCATATACCAGATGATCCAGATATTCCTCCGCGGTATATTCCTCCGGCACATCGAATCTCGGAACCTTCTGCTCGCCAAATACGATATTCACATTACACCGCTCTGCGATCTTATGTGTATTCTCCAGAGCCTCCAGGGCATATGGGAACAGCTCAGCCATCTCCTCCTTTGATTTGAGGTAGAACTGACCTCCCTCATAGCGCATTCTGTTCTCGTCCTGAACCTTGTGGTTAGTCTGTATACACAGGAGAACATCATGTGCCTCCCAGTCCTCGGCATAGATGTAGTGCGAATCATTTGTCACGACCATAGGGATACCCAGTTCCTTTGACAGACGCATGATCCCCGCATTCACAGTTGCCTGCTCAGGTATTCCGTGATCCTGCATCTCCAGAAAATAGTTTTCCTCGCCAAATATATTCCTGTATCTTATCGCAGTCTCCTTCGCACCGTCATAGTCGCCCTTTCTGAGCTTTGTCGCAACCTCACCGGCAAGACAGGCGCTGAGCGCTATAATTCCCTCATGGTACTTCTCCAGCACCTCCATATCGACCCTCGGCTTATAGTAAAAGCCCTCGGTAAATCCTCTGGTCACGATCTTGGACAGATTGTGATATCCCAGATCATTCTCCGCCAGAAGGACGAGGTGATAATATCTGTCATCACCCTTTCCAACTTCCCTGTCAAATCGTGATCCCGGACTGACATACACCTCACATCCGAGAATAGGTTTTATCCCCTCTCTGAGACAAGTCTCATAGAACTCTATAACACCGTACATGACGCCGTGATCCGTTATTGCGAGGGAATCATATCCCAGTTCCTTTGCCCTGCGCACAAGTCCGTCTATCTTCGCCGCACCGTCCAGCAGACTGTAGCCTGTATGCACATGCAGATGTGTAAACTCCATATGTCTCCTCCTTATTTGTTATGCAGTATCTCCCGCCTTATATAGTCAAATGTATAATCTTCGCCCTTCTCAGCCAGAGTCGTTAGCATGTCCTCCAGCAGATCCGCCGATTCAGGGTGCAGATGATGTCTGGATCTGCCCCTCAGATAATACTCAAGTGGAAATGAATCCGTATACTTATCACCATTATAATTCTTGCTGGCAGCCACCCTGTCGCAGAACATCTCCACAACGTACTTCTCCGGCATGCGCATTCCCACCAGCTCCACACAGTTCCTGTCAACACTGTAGTCTACCCAGTATTCCAGATGGTGCTTGTTTCTTCCCTTGTGGTGCAGCCATGCGCTTGAATATCCCTTGCTCTCGCGCTCCGCATCATTCGGGCTTCTTGTTCCCTGATAATACTTTGCCCCGACTGAGAACTCAGTCCACGAATACTTTGACAGATCGTGCACAAGCCCCTGCCAGTATAATCCGCACTTAAAGCAGTTATGCATGACCATTCTCTTATGTCTGTTTATGGTTTTCAAATGTCTGTACCATTTTGGAGCATCCATATCATCCCGTCCTTTCCCACTGAGTACAAAAGGCTGCCGCAAAAACTTTTGCAGGCAGCCTTCCTCAATATTGAAGCCGAAAAAGGGACTCGAACCCTCGACCCACGCATTACGAATGCGTTGCTCTACCAACTGAGCTATTTCGGCATCTATAAATTACTACCATACGCTATCGGTTAGAAACACCAGATACCATATAGCGGTATATTTACCAATCCTTTATCGACAAACATGTCATCTGTAGATATCCTCACTGAAGTCTGATTGTCATATCTCTGTTTGAATACTCTGGAGCTCTGGGCCTTGGTGTGCGGACTTGTCTGAACATCCACTGGAATGACCTCTCCATCGCCCTCATACACGAAATCAACCTTCGCTGTGGCCGATGAGATCCAGAAATACAGATCACCGATACTCCTGTTCACATACAGCTCTGCAAGAGCGTACTGCTCTGCTATAACTCCATCCATCATATCAAGAACATTATCTGTGTCAATATCCTGAACCAGAATACCAGCCATGACCCTGAGCAGACCATGATCAAGATGATACAGCTCAAATGACTTGTCATCCTTCTGGTTTGCCAGAGGAAGCACTCCATTCCTGACTCTGTACACCTGACGCACAACGCCCATCCTGACGATCTGATCAACTGACGCCTCGTACTCCCTGGCACGGGCCTTCGGATCAACGTATCCATACATGAACTTCTTGTTCTCCTTGGTAAGCTGAACCGGAATACTATTCCATATCGCCATGACCTTGGTAAGATATCTCTTCGGAGTGGAGTTTATCAGATATTCAGTAGTTCTGTCAAGTATAGACTTCAAAACCACATCAACTCTTCTGAGATCTCCTGTCTTATAATATTCATCCACCGCCTCCGGCATTCCTCCGGTCACGAAGAAAGTCTCAAGCATTGTCTGGACGCTGTCCCTGACCTCATCCGGCATCGGTGTGATCTTCTGGTTCTCTATAAATGCACAGAGCTTTCTGCCCTTTCCCGCTTTCAGGAATTCCTCAAAGTTCATAGGCATCATCTCATATACGCATATGTCATCCTGGCACTCTTCCTCTCCCGGGATTGGTCCACAGGATGTCGCAATGACACAGATCCTGCAGTCAGTATTATATCTGCTGTACTCAACAAGGTTGCCGAGCAGTCCCACACAGTTCTGCGCATTGTCAAATATAAGAAGCTTATCCTTGAAATCATACTTGTCAAGCGACGTTGTAAGCTTGGCATGAAGCTTCTCCGGTCTCCTCTCCTTTGCTGCATATGCGGCAAAGTCCGGATACTTGTCCATATCTATTATTATATGATCCTCAAAAAATCCCATGGCAAAATCAGCCACAGCCCATGTCTTGCCAACAAACTTGCCACCACGGACAACTGCAATCTTATCCGCTCCGGTCTCATACCATGTTGCAAGGTCATTCATAACATTTCTAAACAAGCATCTCACCTCGATTCGACCACTTTTTCCAAATCTATTATAGGATACCACTAAAAATTTGCAATGTAAATAGTTAAACCCATATCATTGCACTCTCTGATTTTTTATCACTTTATACTATTCATACAGGAATTTTTCCCTGAAATACGTCTTAAGTGCTGGTTCATCGATATCCATATACTTCATCACAACCTCATACAGGAACTCCTTATAATATTCCCAGTCTTTTCCCGACATATCCAGCTCCTGTACATCCTCATAGAATATCTCTCCAAGCTTATTACGAAGTCTTATAGTCGCTACATATAAGTTGATATTACCATTTGCATTCTCTGACTTCACCACATCCACCGTCATGTCTCCATACTTCAGATGGGTCTCTCCACGCATGATCCTTACTTCCTTCTCAATGCGCAAAAGGCATTTCTCCTCAACCATATCCCGCAGGAAATACCCACGATTTTCAAAGAGATATTTCTTTATGGACATGAGAATGATCTCATTCTGAGAATAACCGGTATAATCAGATAATCTCTCCAAATCCCTCGCCATTCTGGAATCCATTCTCAAAGGCTTGCTCGTGAGCTCTCTCTTGTTAAGTCCCGGCATAATATGCTCCCTTTCTCTATCCCTATGGGGTAAAAAACCCGGAGGAGATATGTCCTCCGGGATCATTCTGATCTAATTGATATCCTGTTGTATTACTCGCCTTTGCCGATCGACAGGAATCCACTCTCATTAGCCTTCAGCAGGAATGCAAGACCGATGTTCTTCTTGCCCTCCTCTGTCGCCTTGTAGATCTCACCTGTCTCAACAAGAGACTTGGCTATTGCAACTACGACATCCTTGAAC
>NZ_JBCPDQ010000005.1:0-68825 GCF_040915325.1 Coprococcus sp. RTP21281st1_F1_RTP21281_210402 | reverse complement strand
CATCCGCATTCTCATCAGGCAGATACTCTGAAACTATCAGCTTGTAGATCTTCAGGTAATCCTGCTCTGCCGTAGCATTGACAGGCATCTCGGCAACTGCAAACTCAACGACTGAATCAGCCATCTTGATAGTACCGCCGTCATCGTTGATGACTGAGTTACACTCCTTTGGAACACAGAGTCTGAAGAACTTGTTCTCCACAACCTTCTGTCCCTTGGCCGGCTCTCTGAGTATGAGGTCTACATAGTTCATCTCCAGCTTGTTCATGGCAACTATCGCTGACTCATCACCGGTCTCAGCAAGATCGATAAGAGCGTCATACAGGCTCCATATCTGCTGGGTAGTTGTAGGCACAAGTCCGATAAGTTTCTCTATAGCCGGAACATATCCCATACTTGCATTCTCTATGTACAACTTGATGGCCTCGTCGTTTGCCAGGCCCTTCTCAACCTTGTAATTGATGACCTTGAACAGGTTCTCCTTATCCCAGTCATCGAAGTTCGCATTGAACGCCTTCTCGAAATACTTGATACTCTTGATTTCGCCCCTGTAGTTATCCTGCTTCTCCTGTACCTGATAGATTCTTCCGAGCTCATATCCGGCACGGGCGCTTCCAAGACCAAGTGCCTCAAGATAAGCCTTCTCAATCTCATATGGTGTTGCAATGTAGAAAATCTGTCTCTGCTTCATCATGGCTATCTTGATAGCCGCTGACTCGCTTCCGGCCTCCACTGCACGCTCCCACTTCTCAACGGCTGTCTGAAGGTCCTCTCCCTTGAGATCCTCAAGATCCTTGATATAGCCCTCAGCCTCCTGAATACCGTTCTCTCTGGCCTTCTTGAAGTAAGACAGTGCCTTGCCTCCGTCTCTCTTCGTTCTGAGCAGACCGTAATAATATATTCTTCCAAGATAGAATGCAACTCTCTTGTGTCCAAGACGCTCTGCATTCTCATACCAGTTAACTGCCTTCACATAATCCTTGAGCTGCTGGTCGTATACGATTCCAAGAAGGAATGCAAGCTCAGGATCCTTAGTCGCCTCAAACAACTGCTTTGCATAGCTTATAGTCTTCTCAACATCCCTGTACGGGCTGTCCTCATCGTAGTACAGCTCTATCAGAAGGTAACTTGCCTTTATGCTTCCAAGCTTAAGAGCCTGCTTTGCGGCTCTCATGGCACCCTCATAATCCTCAAGGTAGTAGCAGTATATAGCCTCGTTATAATACTGCATATCCTTTCTGTTGGCACTGTGGTCACTGGCCAGTGTAGGATCTACAAACGCAAATGAGTTGGCTGTCTCAAATATGATCTCCTCGTACTGCTCTATGATCTCCATAGTAGCACATACGAATCTCATACATGCCAGTCTACGTCCATGATAGAAGGCAAATGACACGATTCCCTTCTCCATGTCCTTGTGATAGTAAGTCGTACATATTCCATCTGCATACTCTGTGACATACGCCTTGAGCTGCAGCTCTTCGTCAAACGCATCGTTACAGTATCTCAGGTAGTTCTCAAGAGTCATCTTTGAATCCTTTGGCACACTGTCATAATATACATACATTGCAAAATCCTTATATGTAAGACTTGGTGCGTAATACTCCTCGCCTGTCGACTCGTTGATCGTCTTCACCCAGCCCTTTGGAAGCTTGTGGATGAATCCCTCAACCTGATCATGTACATATGTGTACTGATACTGAAGTCTTGAAGCCTCGATAACCTTGTAACGCGGCTCCTTTCCCTTTGCCTTTCTGGCCTCTGCTATATCCGTGTACAGCTTGTCCTTCTCCTCGAACTCAAGGCTGTCACCATGGGTACTCATGTACTCAACTCTCTCGTATGAAGCCTTTGCCTTGGCATCACCGGTATCAGCAAGCTTCTTGTACCACATCATGGCCTTGTCCAGATCGATAGGCACGACATAATCACTCTTGTTGCCGTACTCATCCACTCTGTTAAGTCCGCTCTCGTATATTGAGCCGAGGCTCATATACGCTGCCTTTATACCGTAATCTGTGGCTGCAAGCTCATAATACTTGATTGCCTTTGAGAAGTTCTGAACCTCCAGAAGCATCTTGGCAAGCTTGAATATAACATCGCCGTCATGGTTCTGATTCACATACTTCTCGTAATACTTGGTAGATTTATTCAGATCCACATCCACAACTGCGTTGCGGTACTTTCCCTTCTCATAGAACTCTGCAAGTGCAAGAAGAGCATCATCCCCATATGACTTATACTGCGCATCCATTATTCCTATGTCTGCAACCTGTTCAAGTATGTTTACTGATTCCTCAGCATCTCCGTTGTCCATAAGGTTCATGGCCTTGTTGAACTGGAGCTCCACATTGTTGACCGGTTCCTTCTTTTTGGAAAATCTGGATACGAATGGTATCTTCTTTAATAATCCGTCAAAAAATCCCATATCCTGTTCCTCCGACAAATGTCCATTGATAAATTTATTTTACCACATACACATCCGAGGTGCAATAAATCATCCAAATTACTTATTGTTTTTTGTCAGATATTCTGAAAGTGCATTGACTGCTGCCTCTTCGTCAGCACCGTCTGCAACTATAGTGAGCTCACTGCCATTCTCGAAGTTCATGCTCATCATACCCATAATGCTCTTAGCATTGATTCTCTTATCTCCGGTAACAAGGTGAACCTTGCTGTCATACTGACTTGCAATCTGTACAAGAACTGCAACAGGTCTTTCCTCTGCCTCTCCCATCATTGATACAACAACTGTCTTTTCGATCATTACATCCTCCTTGGGCTCATCAACAGCCCCGCATTTCTTCTGCGATTTCACTTATTTTTCTTAATCTATGATTAACCCCCGACTTACCGATCGGCGGCGTCATCATCTCACCAAGCTCCTTAAGGGAAGCATCCTCATTCTCCAGTCTGGCAAGCGCCAGCTCCTGAAGGTTATCGGGCAGATATCCTATGCCCTTTGTCTCTATTATGTAATTAATGTCATTCATCTGCTTTACGGCAGCGCTCACGGTCTTGTTGAGGTTTGCGGCCTCACAGTTGACCCTGCGGTTGATATTGTTACGGATATCCTTCCTGATCCTTATGTTCTCCATATTCATCAGGGATATGTGTGCCCCCATTATTCCCAACATATCAACTATCATCTCTCCATCCTTCAGATAGACGACGTAGTATTTCTTCCGCTGTATTATGCGGGCTTCCACACCAAATCCGTTTATTATCTCCTGTATGAACTGTGCCCTTCCCTCGTTCTCGCACACCACCTCCATGTGGTATCCCTTGTTCGGATCACTGATTGATCCCGAGGTCATGAACACTCCTTTTATATATGCTCTTCTGCAGCAATCCTGCTGAACATCCATCCTGCTGACCTTCATGAGCTGACACTGTATCAGTCCTTCACACTCATGTTCGTTTTCTATCTTCAAGGTCATCAGTATCGTATTGACAATCTCTGGAGAATTGATCTCCATCCTGTATACTCTGCTGTCAGCTCCGGTCCTTCTTACACTTGAGTCCGGAATATATCTGAACAGCCTTTTTATCAGGGAAGCTATCTCCTTTGCGATAACACTTCTCTCTGTAACTATCACCAGCCCGGCCGGTCTGCCGGCCCAATATCTCACATATGCCACCATTGAGATCATCGCAGCCAGCTCAGCTATCTGACAATGCCTCGCTCCCGGGACATTCCCTGCCAGCTCCATCTTAACGTCTGAAGAAAATGACATATTCCACCTGCTATACTATCTGTTATTACATGCTACAACTTCTTGACTATTGAATCCTTCAAAATATCCCTGTGAACTATCCTCACTGTATACTTTGACTTCTGCAAACGGGCATAGACAGCATTGGCTATCGTGACGGATCTGTGTTTTCCGCCTGTGCAGCCGATGGAAATGACCAACTGATTTTTGCCTTCCTTGATATAATTCGGTATCAAAAATGTTATCAGATCTATAAACTTTTCCAGATACTCAGGGCCCTCCTTGCAGTTCATAACATAGTCCTGTATCTCTTTGTCGTTTCCCGTTTTCTCCCTGAGTTCAAGGTCATAGTACGGATTAGGCAGAAATCTCACATCCTGAACTATATCAGAATCCCTCGGTATTCCATACTTAAAGCCAAATGACATGACCGTAATTATGAAATTCGAATACTCCTCATTCTGCACAAATATCTTGTCAAGCTCCGCCTTAAACTCTCTCACAAGGAGGTTGGTAGTATCGATTATATAATCAGCCTCCTCCTTGAGGAAGCCAATAAGCTCACGCTCCTTGTTTATTCCATCTATTATTCGCCCACCCTTGACCGAAAGAGGATGGTTTCTTCTAGTCTCTTTATAACGCTTTACCAGAGTTGCATTGGAACACTCAATGAACAGGATCTCATAATTCATACCCTCTCTTCTGATATCCGCTAGGCACGAATTGAGCTGTGACAAAGCCCTTCCACTTCTGATATCAACACTGATAGCAACATCATCCACCTGGATCTGCTCATCATAAGCGATCTCGGCAAATCTTTTTATAAGCTGGATAGGCAGATTATCAACACAGAAAAATCCGGCATCCTCAAGCGTCTTAAGCGCCGTTGCCTTTCCTGCTCCACTCATTCCTGTCACAATAACAAATCTCATGCTCTGTTCTCCCTGTCTCACTAAATGCTAGAAATCGCCAAGCATCTTCACCTCAGGCTCCAGCATCACGCCAAACTGATCCATAACCTTCTTCTGTACATCACGGATCAGACCTGTCACATCAGCAGCGGTTGCACCGCCACTGTTCACAACAAATCCGCAGTGCTTCTCTGACACCTGTGCTCCTCCCACAGAATATCCCCTGAGTCCTGCATCCATTATAAGTTTACCCGCAAAATATCCCTCAGGTCTCTTGAATGTAGAGCCCGCCGACGGATACTCGAGCGGCTGCTTTGTTCTTCTGGAATCCGACAATTCCTTCATTCTGTCATCTATATCCTGCTGCACACCTGCTGCCAGCTTCATGGTAACCTCAAGAACTATGAGCCCCTCAGCCTCCACAGCACTGTGTCTGTACGAAAAATCCAGTTCATCCGACGACATATCATATATATGTCCATCGGCATCCATCACCTTGACACTGGTGACAACGTCCTTCATCTCACCACCATAAGCTCCCGCATTCATATACACCGCACCGCCTATAGTACCGGGAATCCCGGAAGCAAACTCAAGACCGGTCAGCGAATTATCCCTTGCCAGTCTGCTGACTCTCACCAGCTTTGCCCCGGCCTGGGCTGTTATCACATCACCGTCAACTGTTATCCCATTCATATTGTCCATTATATTGATTATCATGCCCCTGTAGCCAGCATCCGACACAAGCAGATTACTGCCATTACCAAGGACAAAATACGGTATCTCACATTTCCGACAAAGTTCTATAAGCCCCGCAACCTGATCTGCATCAGAAGGACTCGCAAAATAGTCGGCAGGACCGCCCACCCTGAAGGTAGTGTGTGCGCTCATCACCTCATCTGCGCTTGCATTCTTCTCTCCGGTTATCTCTCGAATACTGTTCAATATTTCTAAATCTGACATGTCAACCTCATACAATCTGTCTTCTATATTTTATTCACATGTGCATGTATTTTAAAACAAAAGTAAAAGCACCCTCTGTCACAGAGAACTGCTTTTTTCTTAACATACACAATAAAAGTCTTTAATATATTGGATTTTACGGCACTATTCATCACCATTAAATTCATCATACATTAAAGACTTTTATAATTCAATATTAAAATTTAATATAAATTTACCATCTTTCGCAAAACCTTTGGATATTTTCACAAATTCTACTGGTAAATTTTACCGAAATTACATTCAGGTCAATTACCTTCCAAGTATGCTGCATGCACTTCCATAAATACCTGCATCATTGCCAAGCTGTGCAAGCGCGAACTTTGTCTGTCTGCATGCATGGAATGCATAATGCTCGAAATACTTCTTTACTGAATCTGTAAGTATGGAGCCCGCCTTTGACACGCCTCCACCGATTACAAATATCTCAGGATCAACTACACATGCTATCTGTGCAAGCGCACGACCCAGGATACGTGCCTGTGTATCAACTATCTCAAGTGCAAGCTCGTCTCCTGCCTTTGCTGCGTCAAATACATCCTTTGCAGTAACAGCCTTGAGCTCACGGAGAGTTGACTTCTTATCTGAAGCTGCCATAGCTCTGCCCGCAAGTCTTACCACGCCTGTTGCAGATGTGTACTGCTCCAGACATCCCTTGTTTCCGCATCCACATGTCTCAGTCTCTGAATCGTCAACACATATATGTCCGATCTCACCGCCGGCACCATTCACGCCGAACAGCATCTTGCCGTTGAGTATGATTCCGCCGCCAACACCTGTTCCAAGTGTTACCATTACCAGATTGCTGTGGCCCTTGCCACCGCCCTGCCACATCTCTCCGAGCGCAGCGACATTTGCGTCATTTCCAGCCTTTACAGGATATCCGACCAGCTTCTCCAGCTCGTCCTCAACATTCAGTATTCCCCATCCGAGGTTTACACACTTGAGAACCGTTCCATCCTCCTTGACAGGTCCCGGAACTCCGATTCCAACGCCCTCAACATCTTCCTTTGCAAGCTTCTTGCTTTCAATAACTTCCTTTATAGAATCAGCAATGTCCGGAAGAACATTCTTTCCACCGTCCTCTGTGCGGGTCTTGATCTCCCACTTGTCGAGCAGTTCGCCCTCAACGGTAAAAAGTCCCATCTTTACTGTAGTTCCTCCAACATCAACTCCAAATACATACTTAGCCATGTTTTTTCTCCTTCCACATTCTCCGCTTTTTATTGTAATATCACGGCCGGCAGTCATTTACTGCTTGTCACCACCGCCGTTGCCCTTCATAATATTCTGTGTAACTCTGTTATAAAGCTCCTGAGCTGCATTGTATCCCATCTTCTTCTGTCTGTGGTTTACAGCCGCCGACTCAACTATGATCGCGATATTTCTTCCCGGTCTGATAGGTATGTTGTGACTTACCACCTTATTTCCCAGGAACTCCATATAATTGTCCTCAAGTCCGAGTCTGTCGTATTCTGTATCTTTGCTCCACTCCTCCAGGTTGATGACAAGATCGATATTCTGATCTATCTTAACGCACTCAACACCAAACAGTGATTTCACATCTATTATTCCAATTCCTCTGAGCTCAATAAAATGCCTTGTTATGTCAGGAGCTCTTCCTACAAGAGTTGCATCGCTGACCTTCTTGATCTCAACCACGTCGTCCGCAACAAGTCTGTGTCCTCTCTTCAGAAGCTCCAGCGCCGCCTCCGACTTACCGATTCCACTCTCACCCATGATCAGTACGCCCTCGCCGTATACATCGACAAGAACCGCATGCACCGATATTCTTGGAGCCAGCTCCACATGCAGCCATCTGTCCACCTCATGTACAAATGCAGATGTGACCGCATCGGATGTGAGTACCGGAACCCCATGCTTCTTTGCCATCTCTATGATAAATGGATATGGCTCAAGGCCTCGGCAGAATATAAGGCATGGTGGCTTGTATGAGAAGAACTCATCCATGATGCGCTTGTTCTCCTCCTCAGTATGCATAGCTGCCACATAGGCATGCTCAACATTACCACAAATCTGTATTCTTCCTGCATCAAAGTGCTCGAAGAATCCACCAAACTGTACTGCCGGTCTGTTCATACCCGGATCCTGGATAAGTATCTTATCCGTATCGATCTCCGGAGTATGGTTCTTGAGATCCATCTTCTCTATAAGCTGTGTAACCGTAACACTGTAAACCATATAAACCCTCTGCAACACCGAAACCGATGTTTTTCCTTTCCTAATATAGTCAATATGACTTATTTTATCGCAATTAATTATACTTATGTACGCTCTCTGTTGTCAAGCAGACATGCACAATTACACAGCCAAATATGCAACTCATTTGTGGTCTATTTATTCAGGAATCTCGCCTCATCCTGAACCATGCTGACCTCGCTTCCATCCCTCGCATCTATCAGTACAAGCTGTATCGGGTAAGTGTCGGAATGATCCGAATCCAACTGTGCAAATGAGTACACAGGTATAGCCTCATACTCGCCGTCCCCTGTCTTTATCCTGAAATATGTGAGTCTCACATCGTTGAACTCCACTGAATTATATCCGGTATAATCCGCAAAGTGGCTTTCCATGACTCCCTTGAGGCTTGTCACCGCAGAATCCCAGGTGATCAGTGTCCCTGCATCCTGAATATCCCCCGCGGACTTCATCGGCCAAGTACATGTAAATCCCGTAAGTTTCTCTCCTGTAAATGCGATACTGTATGTGGACTGCTCCGTATAGTAGTATTTCTCTGCAGAAAACGAACCACTATCCTCCGCATTCTTCTGGTTTGAGATGGTGTCTATGCCAAATGCATCCGGCTGATAGAGCGGCTGTCCATTCACGGACGCCTGAAATGTCACAGAGTATCCATCCTTCTCATATCCTACAACCTCTCCATACTCATCACTATATTGGCGGTAAAGCTCCGACTGTGATGTAGGGACCACATCATTAAAGCCCCATTTGTCCATGTAGTCCAGCGCTTTTACCATTCCGGCATCCTCATCCATGCCACTCATATTGGATTCATCAGTCTGAACGTCCGACGGATTCCCTTCATTTGCCGTTATCAGTTCCGCGGGATCCCATGAGGTATACTCCGTGAATGTCGCACCCTTGTCCGCCATATCTTCAGGAACAGGGTCCGTCACCGCAAGCTGGATAGAAAATCCCTCATCTGATATCCACGACAGATCATAAAAATACAGTATGTATTCAACTCCATCTATCTTCCCAATAAAATAATCCTTGCTGTAATCCACATCGGCACCCCTATGAGCGAACAGTTCATCTCTCTGCTCCTGTGTCACACTGTCCTTCATATCATATGGATACTCGAAAACTCCATCCTCCTCGTCAAATATGCTTTTGAGTATCGTCTCCCTGTCTTCAGCTCCTATGCTGCCCATGGTGAACTTCTTAGTATACATCTTATCGGCATCCGGAGTCTTGATCTCCGACGCTTTGATGCTTGCAGACTCCAAAGTTCCGCAATTTTCAACAGGTATATCAACACTTACGCTGGTCGGAATGCTGAGTGTTCTGGCAAGTCCACCCACACTGTCATCATAATCTGCATCCTTCTCGGTGTCCCCGGACGTGTCCGTTCCGCTGCTGTATTCCTTGATATCATCGCCCTCTATGACCGCCGTGTTTGCTTCCTTTTTCTTATCCGCGCAGCCACCGCACGCCATCGCAAGGCAAACCAAAGCTGCACATATCATCCATCTTCTTTTCCTCATATTTACTCTCCTTCACCAAGATATATTGTCATATACTCATAATAACCTGCCATTGAACTGCTCGGACTTACCTGCATGTAACAATCCTCAAGCTCACTCTCGTCAACAAGGAAATACACCGTCAGCAAATGTTCTTCGCCATCCCTCTTCAGGCAGCAGTAGCCATCCACGCTCTTTTCAGTAATCTCTGTGCCGTCATCTACTACATACGCAGGTACTCCATATGTCATCCGTCTTTCATAACTCGCACGAGGCTCACCATCTCCGCAATAATAATTCGTGTCAACCGGTGGCGCCAGCTTGTCCCCCGAGAGTTTTTCTCCCCTCTCAAGATCTATAACTATATCGTCATACGGATATGCTCTGTAGTCCGCTTTATATGTGATATCCACCGCAACCATCCGCAAGCTGCTGTTATTATAATCTCCCCAGCTTGTAAAGCTGTTATCTGTCGCTTCGTTCATCCTCCGACATCTGACATCCACAAAGTTTCCGTCCGTATCCACCAGACCTTTCTCCTTGAGATCTCCCACAACATAGAGCATATCCGCAGGATCTATTCCCCGGGTGTCATCGTATACGTTCACACTGTTTACCGTCATCTCTACGCCATCCACAACAAACGACTCGTCCAATCCTATAAATGTGTACTTGTCATCCACCTGGATCGTATCAACATTATCCGGATTGTCATCATAAAATGTTGAGTCAACTCCGACCCAGTTAGATGGATCATCGCCCTCAGCATCCTTGACATTTATTCCGGTCACGATCTTGTCCAGTTCCTCATCCGTTATATCGCAGCCGATATACACAGTCAGAATAACGGACTCTTCTTTTATCGGAACGTACAGCACTCTATCAAATCCCCAATCAACTCCTCCCCTCTCAAACAACAGGTACTCATAACTTCCCGCCTGTCTGACTGTGGCATCCTCGATGCTTCGGTTTATCACAGTATTCGACTGTCCATTCCACTGGGTTGCCGCTATGGATATTCCCATATATCCTTTCCTGTCCGGGCTGTCATACTTACATTCCTCGACCTGAACCACGCCTTCCGGCAGATAATCAAGAGTGATCTCCACGTATCTTTTGCCAGAATTTATCATGTATGAATTACCATCGCTTCCTTTCATTATGCTCTGTGTTCCATTTTCTTCCTCCTCCGCCATTCTCTTTTTCATCGCGTCCAGAGTCTCCGTGCTCTCGGTGTCATCTGCAGCTGTGGCAACACCATCGTCATTGAGCTCTATCGTTCCACTTGCATAATCACCATTCTTCTCGATCGTAAATCTATACACGCTGACCGCAGCATGGATCGATACCGGTATAAGGATCACACCACACAGCAGCAGTGCTGCAACCTTGATAAATCTCTCCATTCCTCCATGTCTTTTCCCGAGGCCTGTCGGTCTGCCGGACTCCTCCATATCTCTCATTCCGGCGAGCAGACTTTCCTTTTTAGCTTTGTATTCTGCCGAAAATTCATGTTCAGACAGCTTGTCTATATTAACCGTATTGTCCGTGTTATCAACATTCTCCATATTCCTATTCTCCATCCAGCATCATCTCCTTCATCAGCAGTTTTCGCGCTCTCTTTACCGCCCGCTCATATTTCTTCCGGACCGCAGCCTCTGTCAGCCGCATCAGATCAGCTGTCTCTCTTACACTGAGCTGCCGCACTATCCTTAGCTGGAGCACTAGGGCATCATCATCAGATAATCTTCCAAGTATGCCTGTTATCAACTGTCTGTTCTCCACCTCATCAGCCATATTGCTCTTCACCGATGGATCGGCATGACTCCACAGGATGTTGTCTGCAAGTTCCGTGGAATCGTCATCCCCCTGCAGACTGCACACAGCCTCTTTATCTCTTTTATTTTTCCTGTACATATCAACAGCGATATTTCTTGCAATCTTGGTTATGTACGCCGACCTCTTCTCCTCCGGCATCCTTTTTATCATATTCCTGTATCTTATGACTTTCAGAAATGTCTCCTGTACAGCCTCCTCCGCCTGCCATATATCTCCCAATACGGCATACGACAGCCTGTATAACTTCTGTTCGTACTTGTCATAATATTCTGCTATCAATTCGCTGTCTTTCTTATCATTATGCATAATTTCCCTATCCTTTTTCATGTGCTCCCCGCCATGAACACCCCTAGATATTCTGTCTTTTTTGAACGTTCACTATATATAACGATTACATTATCATAAATGTGACACTTTTTCATAAAAAAAGAGGTTAAAGATTTCTCTTTAACCTCTTTTATGGGAAATATCACTATCTTCAGGCTTTATGCCTGTTCCGAATCCAAGTCTTCTTTATTCCCTGTATCCTCTTTATCCTTTTCTTCAGCTTCAGCCTCGGCTTCTAACAGTTTCGCAGCAGCTTCAGCCTCCTCCTTTGCCTTCTTCGCCTCTTCCTCGGCTTTTCGGGCGGTTTCCTCCAGTTTCTTCTCGTTGAGTCTGAATATCTTCCTCATCGTCGTACTGGTTCCGTATGCAATCGCACCAAATATGAATAAAACCCACAGGTACCATATATTCACAAATATAATAGGGTATCTCACGCATATAAATATAGGTGCAAACCATGCGATAAATACTTTTAACCATGATCCCTTATATGTGATAGCCAAAGCCAGTGAGTTTCTCACCGTGGTTCCCAGCTTATTGTTGTATCTGGCTATCAACGGGAACAAAAACGGAACAATAAGTCCCATAAATATAAGTTCTGTCACAAGAATTCCTGTGTAGAATGTAGATATGAATCCCGTCACTCTCTTGACAAGCAGGAATTCAAAATACATTACAAATATCGCAAGCAGAATAAAGAAATACGCTATGGTCGACTGTTTAAAGTTTCTCTTAAACTCATGGATAAATCCGGCGACAACCGTCTCTTCCTCATCCTCCTGCAGTCTTATACACATAGCATAAAGAGCTGACAGCGATGCTCCCACTGTAAATATAGGTATACAGCCAACTACAAAGCACACATTAAGTGCAAATATAGTTCCAAACGCATCCATTGCCCGTCTCAGAAGTGGTTCTTTCTCTTTTCCCCTGTCATTCTCTCTGCTCTCTTCCCTGTTGTTTGATATCTCGCTCATTCAAAATGTCCTCTTCGCTTATTGTTTCGTAAAAAAAAATAATATAATGCGGGTATCGATCGACCCAAGAGTCATCGATACCTACATTATATTTAATTGATTACAATATATATTACTCCTTTACACCACCAAGTGCAACACCTGCAATAATATATTTAGAAAGGAAGAAGTACATTACGAGGATTGGAATAACAGTTGTGAAAAGTCCACAATAGATCTGACCCCAATCTCTTGACTTATCATTTGCCTTTAACGCCTGAACGTACATTGGCATTGTCTGCTTCTTTCTCTCTGTAGCAAGTATGATAGAAGGTGTATACAGGTTATTCCATGATGCAACGAATCCGAAGATTGCCTGAGTTGCCATAGCTGGCTTCAGAAGAGGAAGTACGATCGAGTTGAACGTATGAATTTCTCCTGATCCATCAATTCTGGCAGCCTCTACGATCTCTACTGAGAGGCCAGTCTCCATGTACTGCTTCATAAAGTAAACAGTTGTTGGTGCTGCGATCGCTGGAATGATCATTGCAAGATATGAACCATAAATATGTGTGAGGTTACATATCTTGATGAAACCTACGATAGATACCTGCTGAGGAATCATCATGATAGCATATATGAAGCCCCATGCAAAATTCTTTGCCTTGAAATTGTAAACTGTAACTGCGTAAGCTGTCAGAGAACCGAAGTAGATCTGAAGAGCTGTTGCAGGTACTGTGATAATTAACGAATTGAGCATAGCCTGAAGTACGTTTACTCCACTCGTCTTCGCACCACCCTCTAAAAGTCCCTTGAAGTTAGTGATGAACTGTGAGCCAGGAACAAGCTTTATTCCTGTAAGAATATCACTGGACTTAAGTGTTGAGTTAATTAACAAAATATAAAACGGTATGATTGACAGGAAACAAAGTATGATACAGATGACATATCTTAAAACCCTCGTTCCCGTTGCTTTTGATTCTGTCTGATCCAACTTTGTTCACCTACTTTCCTTGTTTTTCTGTTTTCTCTGATGTCAGCTTGTAGAACAGTAAGCTTATAATCAATGTGAATGCGAAAAGCATTACTGAGTAAGCTGCAGCTTTACCATAATCCTGTGTAGGACCTGCACTTACGTACTTCTTGATAAGCATAACTACTGTTGTTGTAGAATTGACATCCGATCCACCTACTCTTACAACCGGGTTACCTTCGTTGAAGAGCTGTGGAATATCGTACATCTGCAGACCACCGATAGCTGATGTTACAAGTGTGTACTGTAAGATCGGCTTGAGCAGTGGAAGTGTTATCTTAAAGAACTGCTGCTTTGATGTAGCACCATCAACACTGGCTGCCTCGTAAAGTGATGGATTGATACCGAGAATACCTGCACAAAGGACGATCATTGTATTACCATACCACATCCAGAACTGGATAAAAGCAATGATTATAAGTGATGCCCAGCCGTGATTCAGGATACCACCCTCATCACACCATCCCCAACTTCTGAACAGGCTCGTGATAGGTCCCTGAACCTCGAACATACCGTAGAAGAGAACGGCGATTGTAGCTGCTGTAATGATGTTAGGCATGTACATGATTACCTTGAATACACCCTGACCCTTTATCTTAACCTTGATGTCTGTGAACCAGGCAGCAAGAACAAGTGCGAGAAGGATCTGAGGTACGAAGTTTACCAACCACAGAACAACTGTTATAGCAAGTGCCTGCCAGAACTCACTTCCGGTCTTTGCAAACACATAATTGGTAAAGTTACCGAGTCCTACGCTTGTTGTCACATATCTACCATTCTTAGCTGAGTAGATAAATGAGTTGTAGAACGTATAGATAAGTGGATACAGCTGAAAGATAAGGAAAACAAGGAAGAACGGAATGAGGAACATCAAACCATACTTGCCGTATTCAACTGTCTTGTTCTTTTTCATAGTGTGATACGCCCCCTTAAAATATTGGTCTATAGTACACACGCACCAGCAACTTTCATTACTGATGCGTGCATTTTGTTACTTTATAGTTTTATCCTTTATTTTAGGGATAGATTACTTTGAGATACCAAGCTCTGAAGCACACTTGTCCTCGATGTACTTAACAGCATCATCAACTGATGTGTATGTATTTGAGTTGTAAGCTGTAGCTGCCTCGTCGATGAATGCCTTGATTGAAGCATCCTGGTATGTTGTGTTGCTGAGGTTGATTCCCTCTGCTGATGCTGCCCATACCTCGATTGGGTTCTGTCCGCCAAGGAATTTCTGAGCTGCATTGTCGCTTGAAAGCTCACCATTGATAAGTCTCTCGTTAGCTGCCTTGTTGTTTACACAGTCACCTGTCTTGTTTGTGATATCAACACCAACATCTGGATCACATGTTAACTCGTAAAGAAGGAATGCACAAAGCTCTGGGTTTGGTGTATCCTTACCAACCATTACGTATGTACCGCCCCAGTGGTATGATGTAGGGCCTGTAACAGCTCCCCAGTTACCATCTACAGCGCCGTTACCCTGCATTGAACCGATGAACCAAGGACATCCGAAGTAGCAGAATACCTTTGAATCATTTGCCATATCAGCAGCCCATGATGAATCCCAAAGGGCTGTGTTGTTTGAATATCCACCATCATAGATCTTCTTACCTGTCTCAAGGTACTCTGTAACTGCACCGTCAAGTGTAAGCTTCTCTGATGAACCGTCATCTGTTACCCAAGGCTGTGACTGAGTATCCCAGATAGCGTACTTAACATCTGAAGGACCAGATACGATCTTGTATCCAGCATCCTTTAACTTGTCTGCTGTCTCGAAGAACTTGTCCCAATCAGCAAGAGCTGCCTGAACTGTCTCAGGATCATCTGATCCAAGAACTTCCTTAGCAATGTCTCTTCTGTAGAATACAGAACCTGCTGTAGCCTGCCATGTAACAGCCTTAAGCTCGCCGTTGTATGTGCCATACTGCTTAGCGAAGTCATATGAGTTAGCCATAACATCATCTGTGAAACCAAGATCTGTAAGGTTAGCTGTCTTTGTGTCATCCTCTGACCAGTACTTAGCTACATCGTTATCAGCAGGGATAAGTGAAGGATACTTATCTCCACTTGTAAGAGCTGTATCAATAGCTGTCTTGTACTCATCTGTTGTTCCACCAACACCAAGTGTTACGAACTCAACATAGTCCTTGTACTCTGGGAACTTGTCAAGAACGACGTTCATCTTCTTTGAGAAATCCTCATCCCATGAGTAAGCGTAGATCTTCTTGCTGTCATCCCAGCCATCTGTGCTAGGTGCTGCAATTGCTCCTGTTGCTGAAGCATCTGCCTCTGTTGCCTCTGTAGCATCATCTGATGCTGCCTCTGTTGCCTCTGTCTTAGCCTCTGTTGTTGCCTCTGTTGTAGCATCATCATTTCCGCCACATGCAACGAGTGATAATCCCATTGCCATAGCTAATGAAAGTGCTAACGCCTTTTTGATTTTTCTCACAAAAAAACCCTCCTTTTAAATATGTGTGCTATTCCAATGCTATGCTCTAAAATCACCTTATCGAGCATATCCGGAATGCCGTGTCATGCTTTTTCATGACCTCTGTTGTGATTTTATTGACAACGTCCTTGTCAACATAGGCTTATTATAGGGCATATTATCTAATTTGGCAACCCCTTTTTTGAGTTTTTTTATCTTTTTTGCACATTCGCCTTTTTTTAAGCTAAAAAAATAACTAATTAAACTTTATCTATAAGGCGTGTATTTTATCATTTTTGTCAAATAGCCTATTTTTCGTACATTCCATGCGCCTTTCCGGCTAATATGGCAACTGTACTTTATATATAGAAAACAGCTTATTTACAAGGTTTTCTTTTAGTCATTATGTATAGTGCATGCAAAACCGATCTGTTTTATTGTGCAATTTTAAATTTTAGACTTTTTTCACTATTGGAGGGGTTCTGTTCTCCTCTTCTATATGTTAGTATACTATTATTAAATATATTTGACGCGGAAGACCGGACGCCCTCCGGCTCTTTTCGTGCAGAGGAGTTTTGAATGAGCAAAAAAGATAATACACAGGAAGAGGTGCTGGAAAGCACACAGAAGGATGCCCCGGATGACATTTTGATCCAGCCAAGGGGTGTCAAGCGTGAGGTGGCCGACGGTTTCTCAGATCCTAGATCTGCAGCGCCCAAAGCGGACCTTGCGACCGAAAACAGTCTTGAGCTTCACGCCATGACGAGATCAGAGCGCCGCAGATACAGACGGGCACAAAAAAAGGCTGAGACAGCGGACATGACACGCTCACAGCGTTTTCATTATTTTATAGACTGCAACAAATGGAAGATCATAGGAATACTGATGATCGTAGTGTCACTGGCCTGGATCTCACTGGCGGTATATTCCAATACCCGGCCGACGGTATTTGCATATGCGGTGGTCAACAGTCCTGATCCATGGAGCGTGGACACATCCGTTATAGACGACTATAAGAGCTACTATAATTATAAGGACTCGGACAAGATCAAATATATGCAGAACCTGCATTACGATCCGACTACATTTGACGCTGACTACGATGCAAATGGAACGGAATACTCTTCCTTCCCGCTGCTGTGCGAGGACAATGTATATGATGTGCTGATATCCGACAAGGCCGGAGTTGAGTGCTGCAGTTGGATAAATCTGATACATCCGCTTGATACATATGATGGCACTCTCAAAACTCTCTTCGAGGGAGAGCTCAAGGATCGTGTAGTAACGGCGCAGGATTCCGCAAATCACACTTCCGCATACGCAATAAACATCAGCGGAACGGATTTTGCCAACCGCATGAACCTGGGATACAACGATGTGTATCTCTCATTCCCGGGCAACAGCGAGGAGAATGTTGACCACATTATCAAGCTGTTGAATTACATTTTTGATCTTGGTATAGAATAAGAAAAAATGGCTGTGACATATTGTTGTGTCACAGCCATTTTTTCTGTCATGATCTGTATTCAGGTGATCATATATCAATATATCAGTCCTCTGAATCCATGTTCATGACCTGTCTCTTTCTGGCAAGCTCGTCATTTGCAAGATACTCATCGTATGTTGTCTGCTTGTCTATGAGACCTGTATTTGTAATCTCTATGATTCTGTTTGCAGTTGTCTGTACAAACTGGTGATCCTGTGAGGAGAACAGTACTACACCAGGGAACTTGATAAGTCCGTTATTGAGTGCCGTGATGGACTCCATATCGAGGTGGTTTGTAGGCTCATCGAGAATCAGGGTGTTTGAACCCATGATCATCAGCTTGGACAGAAGACATCTTACCTTCTCTCCTCCAGATAGGACCTTGACCTTCTTAACTCCATCCTCACCTGCAAAGAGCATTCTTCCGAGGAAGCCTCTTACATATGTGGCATCCTTCTCGTCTGAATACTGTGTCAGCCAGTCAACTATCACGAGGTCGTTGTCGAACTCCTTGGTGTTGTCCTTAGGGAAATATCCCTGTGAGGTAGTAACTCCCCACTTATAGCTTCCCTCGTCCGGTTCCTCCTCGCCTGCAAGTATCTTGAAGAGCATGGTGGTTGACTTGGTGTTCGGTCCGACAAATGCTATCTTGTCGTCATGACCAACCGTGAACGAGATATCATCCAGAAGCTTTTCTCCGTCAACCGTCTTGGAGATATGTGATACGGTAAGCACCTCGTTACCGATGTCTCTCTTTGGTCTGAAATCAATGTATGGATATTTTCTGCTTGATGGCTTGATGTCATCCAGCTCGATCTTCTCAAGGGCACGCTTACGGGATGTAGCCTGCTTGGACTTGGAAGCATTTGCCGAGAATCTCTGAATGAACTCCTGGAGCTCTTTGATCTTCTCTTCCTTCTTCTTGTTGGCTTCCTTCATCTGCTTGATCATAAGCTGACTTGACTCGTACCAGAAGTCATAGTTACCTGCGTAAAGCTGGATCTTGCTGTAATCTATATCTGCTATATGGGTACATACCTTGTTCAGGAAATATCTGTCATGCGATACAACGATAACCGTGTTCTCAAAGTTGATGAGAAATTCCTCAAGCCATGCGATGGCATCCATATCAAGGTGGTTTGTAGGCTCATCCAGAAGAAGTACATCCGGATTGCCAAAAAGGGCCTGGGCAAGAAGCACCTTGACCTTGAGTCCACCATCCAGTTCCTTCATCAGGCTGTAGTGATACTCTGTGCCTACTCCAAGTCCGTTCAGGAGTGTGGAAGCATCTGACTCTGCCTCCCAGCCGTTCATCTCAGCAAATTCAGCCTCAAGCTCTGCAGCCTTGACTCCATCCTCGTCTGAGAAGTCCTCCTTCATATATATAGCATCTTTTTCCTTCATTATCTCATACAGACGCTTGTTACCCATGATTACTGTGTCAAGCACCTGGTACTCATCGTATTTGTAGTGATCCTGCTGGAGAACTGAAAGTCTCTCTCCATCATTCATTGTCACATCACCCTTTGACGGCTCTATCTCTCCTGACAGGATCTTCAGGAAAGTTGACTTGCCGGCACCATTTGCACCGATCAGTCCATAACAGTTACCCTCTGTAAATTTGATATTTACATCCTCAAATAAAGCCTTCTTACCAAATCTCAATGTTACGTTATTCGCACTAATCATCGACGTATATACCTTTCACTATTTACTCTGTCTGCACACGCAGACGTCTCCATTTTCAGTGATTAAGTATATCAATACATGTCAG
Source organism: Coprococcus sp. RTP21281st1_F1_RTP21281_210402 (assembly GCF_040915325.1). Lineage (NCBI taxonomy): Bacteria > Bacillati > Bacillota > Clostridia > Lachnospirales > Lachnospiraceae > Coprococcus > Coprococcus sp. RTP21281st1_F1_RTP21281_210402. The sequence goes on along the minus strand of NZ_JBCPDQ010000005.1, from coordinate 49,619 downwards.
ATGTGTCAACTTTACTTTATGTACAGAGCGGCGCTTTTCCTGCCCCGCTCCACTCTTCCATTCTGATATCCTTTACCAGAATTTTCTGGCTGCCAGCTAGAGATTCTTGACTATAGGATCATACAGATCAAGCTCACAGTACTCTGTGTCTGTAAAATGATCGCAGTTAAGACAACTCTTACCCGTCACATCGTTTGAAAGGCCCTTACAAGAACACTTCTTCTCATACGCACTGCATCTCTCTGCAACTTCTTTGTAGGTTTCTGTTGAACTTCTCATGATGTTCTCTCCTTTTTGCTATGCATTTTTCTGCTGCCTTATTATTGTGTGTCTTTTTCTGCTTTTTATTCCACATTTCATTCTTCGCTGATTCTTTGCCACATCAAGGTACGGATTCTTGACAATATGCTATATATTAAGTACAATCAGAATTAAAAATTTTTTAAATGATTGGAGATGAAATCTTGGACGCAGGTTCCATAATAAACATTATCATTCTGGTGGTGCTGATCGCACTGTCCGCATTCTTTTCTTCAGCTGAAACAGCACTCACAACGGTGAGTAAATTCTCGCTCAGGTCTCTTGCAGACAACGGCAACAAGCGGGCCTCACGGGTTCTCAAGGTCACAGAGAATTCAGGCAAGCTGATAAGCACTATTCTTATAGGAAATAACATTGTCAACATATCAGCATCTTCTCTCACGACCACATTCGTAACAAAGGCATTTGGAAGCTCTGCTGTCGGTATTGCAACCGGAGCCCTGACACTGATCGTTCTCCTCTTCGGAGAAATCACACCAAAGACCCTGGCTCAGCGTTATAACCTGAAGATATCGCTGTTATACATTGACATAATCCAGTTCCTTATGATAGTGCTCACACCTGTGATATTCATAGTGAATAAGATCGCTGATTTTATATTCTGGATCATAAGGCTCGACAAGGACGGCGGGAACCAGAAGATGACCGAGGATGAACTCATAAGCATGGTGAACGTCAGTGAGGAGGAAGGCGTCATCGAGGACAAAGAGAAGGAAATGATAACCAATGTGGTGGACTTCGGAGATTCCATTGCAAGGGATGTCATGATCCCAAGAGCAGATATGACCATCGCCTCTGTTGATATGGCTTATGATGATCTGCTGAAGCTCTACATGGAAGTACCGTATACGAGAATTCCTGTATATGAGGACTCCAGAGATAACGTGATCGGTATCCTTCATGTTAAGGATCTCTTCTTCTACAAGGCAACCCATGATATCAATAATTTCAGCGTTCGTAACATCATGAGAAAGCCACTGTATGTATATGAATATCAGAAGACCAATGATCTTCTGCACTCCATGAAGTCGGATTCCAATACCATGGCCATAGTGCTCGATGAGTACGGAATCTGCATAGGACTTATTACCATTGAGGATCTCATTGAGGAAATCATCGGAGACATCAAGGATGAGTACGACACGGAGGAACACAACAACATCATCAAGGTCGACGACACCCACTACAACGTCGATGGCTCCATCAAGCTGGATGATCTGAATGATGCACTGAATCTAAAGATAGAATCAGAGGACTACGACTCCCTCGGCGGTTACATAACCGAGCTGCTGGATCACATTCCAGCCAAGGGCGAGTCCGTCACCGACATCTCATGCATCTACAAGGTACTTGAGATGGACAAAAAGCGAGTCGCCAGAGTGCTTATCACGCTGGCTCCGCAGGAGCCAGGCGACGCCGATGGCGAGTAAGTCAGCGCCGGGTGGCGGGGTTATGCGCAAACAGACATTTTCGTTGAAAAAGATACAATTTTGTTATATTTCTCGAAGGAATTTACGAAAAGCACACAGGCTTGCAAAAGCTTGTGTGCTTTTCTCTTTTTTCGGCTCAAAAAGATACAATCGTCAAACTTGCAGCCAGCTAGCGTCCTGAGCATTCTCTTTCCTCTTGATTTTTTAACAAATTAATACGTTTTATAGTAAAACAACCTTGTAATGTAGTTTTGAATACTATATAATATGTCGTGTTGATTCAAAATAAACTGTTTATATGCGGTATTACACACTGCATAAACAACACATACTGCACAAAACAGCACATGCTGCGTAAACAATGCATACTGCATACACAGCACGTACAACTGTTGGAATATGTCAATTTGTGAACGGTATTTATGAACAGCTTTTTCGCACAGCAGTTCCTGTGCGTGCTCCAACTAATATAAGAGGTGTCTATATGGATAAAAAGACAAATATTAAAGACATAATATCAATGGCCGGTGGCCTTGATTATATAAACCCTAAGGATATTCCTTCCATTGACCTGTACATGGATCAGTTGACCACCTTCATGGAGGATCAGCTTGGAAAGAACAGGCGCAATGACGAGGACAAGGTGATGACCAAGACCATGATCAACAACTACACAAAGAACAATCTTCTGCCATCGCCTAACAAGAAGAGATATTCTAAGCAGCACCTTATACTGCTCATTTATATATACTACCTGAAGAACATGCTCAGCATCAACGATATACAGACTCTGCTTGAGCCTCTTATAGATGGTTATTTTGATTCCAACAAGGACGGAAAGGATATTTCTGATATATACGCCCACTTGTATGAGCATCTATCCCAGCATTACGGTGACATCATCAAGGATATCGTGAGAACAGCCAACAAGGCTGATGCCATGTACGATCCTGAGAAGGACTCCTATCTCCACGATCTCAGCATGATCTCACTTCTCTCAGTTGATATATATGCCAAGAAGAAATATGTGGAGCATCTGGTAGACAAGCTCAGACAGGAATCTGAGGAAGATGCCAAGGCGAAGGCTAAAGCCCAGGCACAGAAAGCCAGAGAGCAGGCAGCAGCCAAAGCCGCAAAGGCTAAGCAGCCACAGGCAAACGCCGCAGCCGAGGGCAAGAAAAAATAGTCAGCTTACGCACAACCAACAAGTATTGCGACCAGATTTCACAGGACTCCAGCCTGTAACACAAATAAAACCCCTGAACGATAAAATGTAATCGTTCAGGGGTTTTGTCTGACTACTTGTCGGTTTTCTCGTTGCTCTGCTTGTCATTCTGCTGGAAGCTCTTCATTCTTGAAAATACAAGCTCATATCCGTCCTTGCCATAATTCAGGGATCTGTTGACCCTGCTTATCGTGGCTGTGGATGCTCCGGTCTTCTCCGCAACCTCCAGATATGTGTTGTCTTCCTTCAGCATCTTGGCCACTGCAAAACGCTGTGCTATAGATAACAGTTCATTCACCGTGCATACATCCTCAAAGAAATTAAAGCACTCCTCTTCTGTCTCCAATGTAAGTATTGCCTCAAACAGATCCTGTACTGCCTCTGTATGTACTGTTTTTCCCATGTCTAAGCTCCTTTTTGACTTTCACGACTTTAGCGTGATAAAGTAATATATACTATATACCACTTTCTTATAATTTGCAATCTTTTTTGATCCAGACTGAAAGGCCTCTTCTGTTGACATAGAACTCGCCACAGCCCTCGTCATCTATCTTGATGTCATACTTGGCATTACCCATGACATCTGCAAAATGTGCTCCCGCAAACTGTCTGCCCACATACATTCTCTTGGTGCCGCCCATTCCATCGGACATGACAACCGCAAGTCCTGAATCCTTGTGCTCCTCGTCGCCCTCTCTGGTCCATCCAACAACCTCGCTGTGATCAAAGTAGTCGTGCTGAGTTCCATATGCATATTTCTTTCTGAGCTTGAGCAGCTTATTCAGTATCGTCTTCTTCGACTTTACCTTAACCTGTGGTATTCCCGCATAGTCGCCGATATACAGGCACGGATAGCCCTGCTCTCTGAGCAGTATGACCGCATACGCCAGAGGCTTGAACCAATCCTCAACGTACGATTCCAGAACTCCTCCGACCTGGGATTCGTGGTTATCTACAAATGTAACAGCCTTCTCCGGATTGCTCATCATAAGTGAACCCTTAAGCAGATCTGCCATGTTATACTCTCCATCTGCCACAGATGCATCGTGGAAATTGAAGTGCAATGGCACATCGAACATGGATGCCTCATTGTCTGTGGCCTTGATATAGCCATTCAGATATTCTGTATTCCAGTGCCAGAAATCACCGACAGCAAATATGTCCTTATGTACATATTCCGGAGCCTCATCTGCGCCCTTCTTTTTAGCGGCTACAGGGACATCAGATGTCGCTTCAATAAAATCCTTCACAAACCATGCAGGGATAGCCTCCGCCTCCTGGAATCTGAATCCGTCCACATCAGTGGTCTTCTCGTACCACTGAGCCCACGCCATGAGCTCGTCATACACTTCCTGATTGTAGAAATCAATCTCGCTTCCAATTATATAATCATACTTGGAATATTCCTTGTCCGCCTCGTCATAATCCTTGCCCTCAAGAGCGCACACACGCTTCTTGAATTCTTCCTGCTTCCAGTCTATTCCCGCAAAATGCTTCCAGTTCCACTTGAACTTGGAATACTTTGACTTTCTTCCAGGGAATGTAAACTTTGAAAGTGCTCCCACAGTCTTCTTATTGCCGATCATCTGTGGAATATCTTTGGTGTTGAAATCGGCTGCTGTAACCTTCTCTATCCTGTCAGCGCCGAGCTTCTGTCTGACCGCAATGTCCGCATAGACATTTATCCCCTGATCCTTCATAGCCTTTATAGCAGCTATATACTCATCCTTAGTTCCATATCTGGTTCCAACTGAACCCTTCTGGTCAAACTCTCCCAGATCATACAGATCGTACGGAGCATACCCCATATCTTCTTTGCCCTGTGCTCCCTTTGTAGCAGGCGGAAACCATACAGCCGTAGCCCCCATCTTCTTCAGAACCGCAGCGTCCTCTGCTGCCTTTTTCCATAAATCCTGGCTGTCGGTCGTATTCGCTGTAAAATACTGTACCAAAAGTCCGTTATCCTTCATCTCAATACCTCCGTTATTGGCTTTTAATCACCCTTATAAGTCATTATATCAAATCTGAATATATGAGTAAAGACCGACAAATAACAAAAAACATGCCCGCAGACTCCCCTTACCGGAGTGCCTGCAGGCATGCCAAAGACACTATGTACTGTAACGTATATATATCGGATCACACACGCTGATCCATGCATGTATACACCACAGCTTATAGCTGTATTACATATTCTTGATTCTCTCTATAGCCTCAACTGTATTCTCATAAGTTCCGAATGCAGTAAGTCTGAAATATCCCTCACCGCTTGGTCCGAAGCCTGAACCTGGGGTTCCGACTACATTTGCATTCTCAAGCAGATAATCGAAGAAATCCCATGATGACATGTTGTTCGGTGTCTTAAGCCAGATGTATGGCGCATTTACACCGCCTGATACAGTGTAGCCTGCATCCTTGAGTCCCTGTGAGATAACCTTTGCGTTGTTCATGTAGTATGCGATCTGAGCCTTTGTCTGAGCCTTGCCCTCGTCTGAGTACACTGCGTCTCCTGCTGCCTGAACAATGTATGGAGCACCATTGAACTTTGTTCCATGTCTTCTTGCCCACAGGCTGTGCATTGACACGCCATCTGCGTCCTTCAGATCCTTTGGAACTACAGCATAGCCAAGACGTGTTCCTGTGAATCCTGCGTTCTTAGAAAAGCTCTTGAGCTCGATAGCACATGTCTTTGCGCCCTCGCACTCATATATTGTATGAGGAACATCCTCCTCGCTGATATATGCCTCGTATGCAGCATCGTAGATGATGACTGCTCCGACCTTATTTGCGTAATCTACCCACTCCTGAAGCTGATCCTTCTTGATTGTTGCTCCTGTAGGGTTGTTTGGGAAACACAGATATATGATGTCAGGTGTCTCCTTTGGAAGCTCTGGCGCAAAGTTATTGTCCGCAAGACATGGCATGTAAATTACATCGCTCCACAACTCTGTGTTCTTGTCGTATGTTCCTGTTCTTCCTGCCATTACATTTGAATCAACATATACAGGGTATACAGGATCACATACTGCGATCTTGCTGTCTGCTGTAAATATCTCCTGGATATTTGCTGAGTCACTCTTTGCCCCGTCGCTGACAAATATCTCATCAGCAGATATGTCCACGCCTCTGTCAGCATAGTCGTTCTTTGCTATGGTGTTTCTGAGGAACTCATAGCCGAGATCAGGAGCATATCCCTTGAATGTCTCCGCAACTGCCATCTCGTCTACAGCCTTGTGAAGGCGCTCTATGATAGCCGGTGCAAGTGGCTGAGTCACATCACCGATACTGAGTCTTATAACCTTCTTGTCAGGGTGTGCTGCGCTGTACTCTCTCTGCTTTCTTCCAACTGTTGAGAAGAGATAACTTCCCGGAAGCTTTAAATAATTTTCATTTGCCTTAAACATATCTTTCCTCCTAATATATATCAGTCCAGCCTTCAAATACTTCCCTTGCCGGTCCTGTCATGTACATAGTTTCATTCTGCCTGTCGTAATCAATATCCAAAGTTCCTCCGAGCAATGAGACCTTTACCGAATCTCTCGTCCTGCCGGCAGCTATCCCCGCCGCCACAGCCGCACACGCGCCTGTACCGCACGCAAATGTCTCGCCGGAGCCGCGCTCCCACACTCGCATCCTCATATGATCTTCGTCAACGATCTGGACAAATTCTACATTTGTCCTGTTCGGGAACATGGGATGCACTTCCATCTCAGGCCCCAGAGTCTCCATCTGGCAGACATATATATCATCCACCCACACAACCGCATGGGGATTGCCCATGGATACCCGGACAAAATCCACGGTTTCATCAGGCAGAACAGCCATCTCGACAGCCGCACCTATATCCGGTCTGCCCATATCCACACATACCGCAACCACTCTTCCATCCTGCAGAATACATCTGAGCCGTTTTATACCCGCCTGTGTCTCCACAGTAAATTCCGTCTTCTCCGTCATTCCATGGTCGTATACATACTTGCCAAGGCATCTTATGCCATTTCCACACATCTCTGCCCTGCTGCCATCCGCATTGTATATATCCATATTAAAATCAGCCCTGGCCGAAGGTCCTATAAGTATCAGTCCGTCGCCCCCAATGCCCCTGTGCCTGTCACTGACAAGCCTGGCTAAGATCTCCGGATCATATACCTTTTCTCTGAAGCAGTTCACGTACACGTAGTCATTTCCAAGTCCTTCCATCTTCGTGAATCGCAATAGAAAGCCTCCCTCTTGATCTGTTTTAAAAACAATCTGAATTATCCAGTATCATATATGCCATCTCGACTATATTTATACCGTTATCCATGCTCTTCTTTTGCAGATATCTGTGAGCGCCCTGTTCATCATACTCAAAGTCGTGCATAAGCTTGAGTTTTGCCGCCTTGATGACCTTCTTCTCTTCCTTGGTTCTCTCCTTCGGCCTGGACTTTCTCTTTTTTCTCTCCCACAGAAGATTCTCTATTGTGAGACTTACGGTATTCACAAAGTCCATGGACTTTATCGGCATAGACAGACATACCACGCCGCTGTCCCGGACTTCCTCATAATTCTTCTTACTGCTGAGCACGATCATGTCAAAATATTTCGGAATATAATTCTCAAGATCTGAATACATCATATCCAGGAATTTATATCCACATATTATGACTCCATCGTCACACGCATCCGCAGCCTGCGCCGCCTGGGCTCCGGTTGTACACACCTTTGTAACACTTATACCATTGCGAATGAGCAGGTTTTTTATACTCTTTGCTTCCTCTATTTTCGGAAAAACTATTATAACATTTACCAAATCAAAGCCCTCTCAATCGTGTATGTATAGCTATTATCAAATATATAGGTAAGCAGACCTTTCGCTCCGCTTACCTATACTACTCATCATTTTATATTGTTCGTGTATAAGATCAGACTTTGTACAGATAGTTTGAGATCTCCCAGTCTGTAACCTGTCTTGTGTACTCATTCCACTCATCCATCTTGGCACTTGTATATCTCTCGAAGATGTGTGAACCAACTGCCTCCTTCATGAAGTCGCTCTCGCTCATGGCAAGAGTTGCCTCTCTGAGGTTTGCAGGAAGGCTGTGGATATGACGTGCCTTCTTCTCCTCTGCAGTGAGGTTGAATATATTTGTATCTACACTTGGTGGAACTGGAAGCTGACGCTTGATTCCGTCAAGTCCTGCTTTAAGGCATACTGCCATGGCAAGGTATGGGTTAGCTGTTGGATCCGGACATCTGAGCTCAACTCTTGTTCCTGCACCACGTGCACTTGGAATTCTGATAAGTGGACTTCTGTTCTTTGCTGACCATGCGATGTAAATAGGAGCCTCATAGCCTGGAACAAGTCTCTTGTATGAATTTACAAGTGGGTTGGTGATGGCTGTCATCTCCTTCATATGCTCCATGATTCCGGCGATGAACCAGTAAGCCTCCTGGCTAAGTCCGAGCTTATCGTTCTCATCTGCAAATATGTTCTTGCCATCCTTCTGGAGCGACATGTTCATATGCATACCTGAACCGCATACGCCATACTTTGGCTTTGGCATGAATGTTGCGCAGAGACCATGTCTCTTGGCAATAGTCTTTACAACCAGTTTGAATGTCTCGATGTTGTCGGCGGTTCTCAAAGCCTCACCGTACTTGAAATCTATCTCATGCTGTGCAGGAGCTACCTCATGGTGTGATGCCTCGATCTCAAATCCCATCTGCTCAAGAGTAAGAACCATATCTCTTCTCGCATTCTCACCGAAATCCAGTGGTCCGAGATCAAAATAGCTTGCTCTCTCGTATGTGTTAGTTGTAGGCATTCCGTTCTCATCTGTCTGGAAGAGGAAGAACTCACACTCAGGACCTACATTCATAGTGTAACCCATCTCTTTTGCCTCAGCCAGAGCTCTCTTAAGTACATATCTTGGATCGCCCTCAAATGGTGTTCCATCAGGCTTATATACATCACATATAAGTCTTGCAACCTTTCCCTGCTGTGGTCTCCAAGGGAATGTCTCATATGTATCATAATCAGGATACAGATACATATCTGACTCCTCAATTCTCGCAAAGCCCTCTATAGAAGAACCGTCGAACATGATCTTGTTGTCAAGTGCCTTCTCTATCTGGCTTGAGGTTATCGCTACGTTCTTAAGGTCACCAAAAATATCTGTGAACTGAAGTCTTATAAACTCAACATCATCTTCTTTGACCTTTTTCAGTATGTCTTCCTTTGTGTATTTTCCCATCGTTATACTCCTTTTCTACACATTGTTTGATCCTCTGCATGTAAATCCCTATGAGTTTTTCTCATAGCTAGAGTTATAATAAACTTTGACAGAACTTTTGTCAACACAGATGAACGGTTGAGCAAATGTATATTCTGTCATAATTCTCTATCGAAGATCTCTCTTCCTGAATGTCAACCACGTTGCCACTATCATCACCGCGCCATACGCAGCGGCCACTGCCAGGGATATTCCCGCGTGACTCCAGTCTATATCGACCTGACTCATCTCCCTCACAGAGCTGAACGGCATATAGCCCAGTATTTTCTCCAGAACATCCGACTGGAACAGCACAGGCATGATCTGCACGCCGAGATCCACCAGGAAAAACAGCAGCAGATTCACGGATACGGATGCTGCCTTGGACGTCAGCGCAAATGCAAGGAATACGCATGTCATATATAACATCGTAAGCACAAAGCCCTCGCACGCTATCGATCTCAGCATATATCCCGCCACATTCAGGGTAAATGCCTTTCCAAAGCCTCCACAAATGCATCCTCCTATGGTATATACAAGTATATCCTCAAGAGAGAGTATCCATATCGCCACTATATATACTATGATCTTCGAAAACATTATATGTGCCCTGCTGTGTCCCTGGGCTATCGCACACTGGATATCCCTGGACTTGTAATCGCTGGTGATGAGCGACGCCGCAATAAATCCAAACAGCATGCCGGACACCGAGCTTCCAGAAAACGAGCCCAGCAGATACTGGAACTGAAAATCTCCCGTGAGTTCTATTCCGAGAATATCTCCAACCAATCCCACCGAGATCAGATATATTATATCCTGGACAAAGAAAACTATCAGGCACACCCTGAAGCCCAGGCTCTTATACAGCTTATAAAATTCAGCCGACAACAGTTCACGCATAATGAGCACCCCCTATCCTGTGAATAAAGTAGTTCTCAAGGCTCTCCTCCTCGAGATGGTACTCACTGACAAACACCCTCTCATTGTAGAGAACCCATGCCAGCTCGTCTGAGTTTACCGGCTGGTCCACGATTATCTCATCGCCATTCACATACACATTCACTATATTGTATCTCATAGCAAGTATATCAAGAACCTTCTTCACATCATTGGTGCGCAATCTCAGTCTCCTGTGGCACTTCGCGTCAAGCTGCGCTGCAGAGAGGCAGTCTATGATCTGTCCTCTGTCTATCATTATGTAGTCCGTTGCCAGCTCGTGAAGCTCTGTGAGTATATGGCTGGATATAAGTATCGTCACACCAAATCTCTGATTTATCTGCTTGAGAAGATTTCTTATCTCAACTATTCCAACCGGATCAAGTCCGTTTATCGGCTCATCCAATAGCAGGAGATCCGGACCTGACAGCATGGCACAGCCAATCGCCAGCCTCTGCTTCATTCCCATCGAATAATTCCTAAACTTCTTCTTGCCAACGCCCTGCAATCCAACATTTGCTATGGTCTGCTCGATGAGCTTGTCGTTCTTTATCCCCCTCAGCTTCATATTAAGCTTTATGTTGTCTACAGCATTATAATTGTCGTGCAGTCCGGCATGTTCGCACACCGTTCCTATCCTCTTTCTGGCATTCACCAGCCCCTTGCTGTCACTGGCGCCAAATAATTCTATCTCTCCCTCGTCAGGAAACAACAGACCATTGATATGATTGATCAGGGTAGTCTTTCCTGCCCCGTTCTGTCCTATAAAGCCATATATCTTCCCCCTTTCAAGAGATATATTGACATTGGACAAAACAGTATTCTTTCCAAATGTCTTCGTGAGTCCGCTTACTCTCACAACATTCTCTGCCATTTATCCCCCACCTTTCTGTCCTCATAAAATACGCCTACAGGAAATAATATTCTATGAATTTACACAAAAACCCGTCATCCAGCACATAGCTGAACAACGGGTCCTTTATATACTTATCAATGATAAGAATTAATCCTGAACGTATGGTAATATTGCAATCTGTCTAGCTCTCTTAACAGCAATTGTGATTGCTCTCTGATGCTTAGCACATGTTCCTGTGATTCTTCTTGGAAGGATCTTACCTCTCTCTGAGATATACTTTCTGAGTGCGTTTGAATCCTTGTAATCGATCACAGCCTCTTTATTAGCACAATACTCGCAGACTTTCTTTCTTCTACGGATATTTCTTCTCTTCATTGGAGCGTCAGCTCTATCAGTCTTATTGTAAGCCATTGTATTTACCTCCTATTTTACTTGAATGGTAAATCGTCCTCAATACCTTCCGGTATACTCATGAAGCCCTCAGCTCCTGCATTGCCAGGTGCCGGTCTTCCTGCTGGCTGATATCCACCGCCTGATGCCTGTCCGCTTGCAGCCTTGCTCTCAGCAAACTCCTGCTCCTCAACAACAACATCAGTTGTGTACACCTTGTTACCATCCTTATTCGTATAGCTTCCAGTCTGGATTCTACCTGTTATAGCAATCTTCGTTCCCTGCTTCAGGTACTTCTCTGCAAACTCAGCACTCCTGCCAAATGCAACGCAGCCGATGAAGTCTGCACTCTGGTCGCCATTTCTATTGAATCTTCTGTCTACAGCCAATGTGTATCTTGCAATAGCCATCTGGCCATCACCTGTGTTTGACTGTGAATATCTAACTTCCGGGTCTCTTGTGAGACGACCCATCAATATTACCTTGTTCATTATAGAATACCTCCTATTACTCGGCGTCTAATCTAACGCAAAGATATCTAAGAACTGATTCCATAATACGAATGTTAGCCTCAAGCTGAGCTGGAACTCCAGCCTCTGCATCAAACTGAATGAAGTAGTAGTATGCTTCGCCCATCTTCTGAATCTCGTAAGCAAGCTTCTTGAGTCCACACTCGTTAACTTCTGTAATTGTTGCGTTAGCCTTCTCAATATAAGACTTAACCTTATCAACTACAGCTGTTCTGGCTTCCTCATCAATCTTTGCACTAACAACTAAAGTTAATTCATATTTGTTCATTACATTGCACCTCCTTATGGTCTCTGGCCCACAGTCATCTGTGAGCAAGGAAAATATGATTAATACATCACAAGTTCAGATACTATCATATTTTTCCAGCCAATTCAAGCATTTTTTCTATGATCATCCCAAAAATTCTGTAGCATGCTTTCTCGACCACAAAGGGAACATGCTTCTCTGGCATCTGTAGTTCTCTCTCTGCTCCACGCTCACCGCGCTGAAGAATGTTCTCCACATATCTGTGTAATCATCCTCCATATATTCTGCACTGCCCAGCGTCTCCATCTCCTGATCTGTAAGCCGCCTCACATACATATCCGAATCCACCGGATGCACCACGGCGTAACGTCTGCCATCATCCACTATCAGCCAGTATTCTGACGGCATCCTGTCCGCAAAATGACTGGCGACAAGAAGCGCAACATCGTCCTTTGGTTCTATATGACATACATACACCCGCCCCTGGACAACAGTGAATCTGGCTATCTCCCTGAATAGATGTGCCTCGTTGCTTACACTCCGCCCAAGCTCCATGATACGCATCACCTCCGGACTTATGAGCATATGTTCCACCTTTCGGCCCTCGGCAAATGCCAGTATCAGATATCTGTACACAGTGTCCAGTGCATCCTCCTGATGCGACAATAGTGCATTGAATACGTTGCGGTACACCAGCCAGGATACCTTCTTCACAGACCGGGTAAACTTCTGCACCTTGTCCGCATCCGGCTCGACATGTATATAGTCAGCGAACATATCCAGTTGTTCCACAGGCTCCTTCATAAGCATCACATGGTCGTGTCCGACCTGCAGTGCCATACTCCACGCCTCATATATGCATGTAGCCATATCGTCATATCTGTCTCTGCATGTGAAAACCTTCATATTGTCCATAACTTCCACCTTCACGCCTTCATTCCTATATCAAATAAAGTCATCTGTCTATACTGTTCATTGCCGTGTGATGCCTGCCAGTTCTCTCCCCGGCTCAGATCCGTCATCTCCCTGACAATGTAATCCCTCTCTATAGGGATCCTGTACATCATACGTCCGCCACACGTTATAAAATAATGTGCTCTCTTAAGCACCACCCCCATCTTCTTCAGATTATCGAAATCCAGACTTCCGTATCTGCGGGCTCTCACTATCCTGCCCGCCGACTTCGGCCCTATGCCGGGAATCCTGAGAAGCAGATCATACGGTGCCGTCTGCACCTCCACCGGGAACTGGTCAAGATGCCTCACTGCCCAGTTGCACTTCGGATCCATTCTCTGATCGAGGTTCGGCTCGTTCTCAGACAATATCTCCTCAGCGTGGAATCCATAATATCTGAGCAGCCAGTCCGCCTGATACAATCTGTGCTCACGGAGCAATGGAACCGCCGTATCCAACGCAGGGAGTGCCGAGTCCTCGTTGATCGGTATATACGCGGAGTAGAACACACGCTTCAGATCGTATCGCTGATACAGTCTCTGGGCTGTGTGTATGAGCGTGTAATCTGACTCTCCGCTGGCTCCAACTATCATCTGTGTGCTCTGTCCCGCCGGGGCAAATGCCTGTCTCCTGTCTGTATCTCCAAACATGACAGGGAGGGGCGAAGAGGCAGCACCGATGTCTCTTTTATCAGAGGTCATTCCATCTGTGAGTGCCTCTGCTGCTGACATCTGCAGAGCACCATGTCTTTCCTGCCCTGCCAGCTCTGCTTTGTATGCAGTCAGATCCTTCTGCAGATTCTTCTCGTTGAATATGCTTCCAGTAAGGTATCTGTTGATACCGCTCCTCTCCATACGCGCAGTCTTGCCCACCGCCAGTCTGTGAGATTCTATAGTGCTGGTCAGCTTGCCCATGGGATCAAGTATGGTGTCAAAGCTCTTGTTCGGGGCAAGCTTCTTCAGACTCTCCTCAGTCGGCAGCTCCATATTAACACTTATCCTGTCCGCTAAATATCCCACCATGCTTATAAGCTCATCCGATGCCCCCGGAATGGTCTTCACATGGATATATCCATTGAACCTGTACTTCGTCCTGAGAAGATACAGAGTCTCACACATCCTCTGCATGGTGTATGTCGGATCTCTGAGCACACCAGAGCTCAGGAACAGTCCTTCTATATAATTCCTCTTATAAAATTCTATGACCAGCTCACACAGCTCCGCCGGCTCAAACGTAGTCCTTGGCACATCGTTGCTCCTGCGGTTCAGGCAGTACTTGCAGTCATATACACAGTGGTTCGTCATAAGGACCTTAAGCAGCGATATACATCTTCCATCCGCTGCAAAGCTGTGACATATACCACATGATACACTGTTGCCCAGGGCTCCCTTCTGTCCCTTTCTGTCCACTCCACTGGATGTACACGCCACATCATACTTCGCCGCATCCGCCAGTATATTCAGTTTTTCTTTCGTTGTAAGTCCTGTAATTATCTCGTTCATGCATAATATTATACGAACATTTGTTCGGTATTGCAAGAGGTAATTTCTGGTTGCCGGTTAAAGCATAATATTACTTATGGATGGCGCAGACAAAAAAAAGACCAGACACACTCTGAACGAATGTATCCGGTCTTCTCTATGCGAAAGGCTCTGGACTATGACAGTTCCTTTCTTCTATATGATCCTAAGCTATATCTTAGAGCTGTGGGCCTGCTGCAACTAATGCCTTACCTGCTGCATTACCCTCGTACTTAGCAAAGTTCTTCTGGAATCTTGCTGCAAGATCCTTAGCCTTTGTCTCCCACTCTGAAGCATCAGCGTATGTGTCACGTGGGTCAAGGATTGCTGGATCTACGCCAGGAAGCTCTGTTGGAACCTCGAAGTCGAACATAGGGATCTTCTTTGTAGGAGCCTCATTGATAGCACCACTGAGGATTGCATCGATGATTCCTCTTGTATCCTTGATTGAAATTCTCTTGCCTGTTCCATTCCATCCTGTGTTAACAAGGTATGCCTTAGCACCGCTCTTCTCCATCTTCTTAACAAGCTCCTCTGCATACTTTGTAGGATGCAGCTCGAGGAATGCCTGACCGAAGCAAGCTGAGAATGTAGGTGTTGGCTCTGTGATACCTCTCTCTGTACCAGCAAGCTTTGCTGTGAATCCTGACAGGAAGTAGTACTGTGTCTGCTCTGGTGTAAGGATTGATACTGGAGGAAGTACTCCAAACGCATCTGCTGAAAGGAAGATTACGTTCTTTGCAGCTGGTGCTGATGATATAGGTCTTACAATGTTCTTGATATGATCTATTGGGTAAGATACACGAGTATTCTCTGTTACGCTCTTATCAGTGAAATCGATCTTGCCGTTTGCATCAAGTGTAACGTTCTCAAGAAGAGCGTTTCTCTTGATAGCGTTGTAGATGTCTGGCTCTGAATCCTTGTCAAGGTCGATAACCTTAGCATAGCATCCACCCTCGAAGTTGAATACGCCGTTGTCATCCCAGCCGTGCTCATCATCACCGATGAGGAGACGCTTTGGATCTGTTGAAAGTGTTGTCTTACCTGTTCCTGAAAGGCCGAAGAAGATAGCTGTGTTCTCACCGTTCATATCTGTGTTAGCTGAGCAGTGCATTGAAGCCATTCCCTTAAGTGGAAGGTAGTAGTTCATCATTGAGAACATACCCTTCTTCATCTCTCCGCCGTACCATGTGTTAACTATAACCTGCTCATGGCTTGTGATGTTGAATGCTACACATGTCTCTGAGTTAAGTCCTAACTCCTTGTAGTTCTCAACCTTAGCCTTTGAAGCATTGTACACTACGAAATCTGGCTCGAAGTTCTTAAGCTCTTCCTCAGTTGGCTTGATGAACATGTTTGTTACGAAATGAGCCTGCCAAGCAACCTCAACGATGAAACGGATAGCCATACGAGTATCAGCATTTGCTCCGCAGAATGCATCAACTACGAAAAGTCTCTTGTTTGAGAGCTCCTTCTTTGCAAGATCCTTAACTGATGCCCATGTCTCCTCTGTCATTGGATGGTTATCGTTCTTGTACTCATCTGATGTCCACCATACAGTGTCCTTTGAGTTCTCATCTACTACGATATACTTATCTTTAGGTGAACGGCCTGTATAAATACCAGTCATAACGTTAACTGCGCCGAGCTCACTAACCTGTCCCTTCTCGTATCCCTGAAGGTCAGCCTTTGTCTCTTCCTCGAATAACAATTCATATGAAGGATTGTGTACGATCTCTGTTGTGCCTGTAATGCCATACTTAGTTAAATCAACTGTTGCCATTTTTCTTAACTCCTTTTCTTTAAATGTATTTCATTGATAGGGGCATTCCGCCGTGTCCTGCTGACACCGCGGTTATACCGCACTCAATAATCTGAAAATAAATATGAACATTTACTCTCATATTCAGTTGAAAGTATACCCAATTAGTCAAAATAAATCAATATGATTATTGAGTTTTTTTTGTAGTTTACAGAAACTTCTCAATTATAATCTGAATTTTATATTTATTACTTGCATAACCTAAGACAATGAGCTTCCACGTCTCTTCTCAAGGAATTTTGACTTCACTATCAGAATATCACCTGTCTGTATCTTCAGATCACCTGTCGGCAGTATAGACATATTATCCCTGAGTACCATATATATATTCACACCATACTCCTCCGTAGCCTGGAGTATGGTCCTGCCGCAAAACTTGCTCACATCATCTACGAGCAATTCTCCAATCTCGTCCACATCAACAACTTTGGACTCCTCGTTGGCATTTTTCTGATACTGCTCTACAAATCCGGCGCTTATGATACCTGTAGGTATCGCTACCAGCAGAACTCCCATAAATGCTATGACTATCGCCATGCATTTGCCCAGCAGCGTGATCGGGTAAATGTCTCCATACCCCACGGTAAGGACTGTCGATACCGCCCACCATATGCCGCTGAAGGCGTTGCTGAACACTCCCGGCTGTGCGGCATGCTCAGTGCTGTACATACACAGGCTGCTCGCCATCATCAGTATAAATATGATGAACATGGACGATATGATCTGTCTGCTCTTTCTCAGCAGGACCATCTTGATGACATTGAAGCTGTCGTACTTTGAATTGATCCTGAAAAGATGGAATATACGGACCACCCTGAGCATCCTGAACGCCACGAAGCCAGACAGAAAGAACACTGGTATGATCGTGAGCAGATCCACAACTCCGTCATATGATATGAGGAACTTTCCTATAGCCTTTCCTCTGGTGCATGTGGGATACAGGAAATCCGCCGTCCATATGCGGAGAATGTACTCAACACAGAATATGCCTGTAGTCACCCACTCGATAACACTCAGCAGCCCATAATATGGTTCAAGCTGATCGTAGGTCTGCAGGAACATCACCGATATGTTCGACAATATGACACCCACTATGAATATGTCAAATGCCCTGCTCGCCAGATTGCTTTTGTCCCCTATCTGTATTATGTCAAATATTTGCTTTTTGAGTTTTGTCTTGTTTACCGCCATTGCTCTCCTCTTATATATCTATTTGTCCTTGAGAATGTCCATCATCTCATCTATCATCTCTTCGTCCTGAAGCCTGAACTTGATCTCCACGCGTCTCGACGCTGCCATGTCCACTGCTTATGATGCCGTTGCTCTCCGTCAGACAGTACTTTGCCACTGAGAACGCTCGCTGCTGTGAAAGTTCAAGATTGTATATGTAGGAACCATTCGTATCCGTGTGTCCCTCTATGATTATCTCCGAAACGTATTCCCTGTAATCATCGCGCAGAAGCACACTGCAGTACTTCGGCAGGAACTGGTTGATGGTAAGCATACACGAATATACCACCCGTTATGGCAAACATACACACACTTATAATCGCCCTATCTCCTATCATAATTAAAAAGAGGCTGTTTTACCAGTTGAAATACTTACTCCTTTACCTGTTATTTACATATTTATGCGGGATTTACATGTTTTTACAAGGCTCTGTGCATACCGCACAAATGGCCATTTTCTTTTTGTGCACTTTGAAAAATGTGTCATAAAATCTTTAAATTTTGAAGATTTTATTTTGCAAAACGTTTTTTTTCTGTACATATTCTGTTCATATTTTGTGTATATACTGAACTCAGTTGTTCAAGAGAAAGTAATTTACTCTTAGTTGTTTAAGTTGTTGTTTAAAAAAGAACCGCCTAGCAATTCAGGTGGTTCTTTTTTTGCGCACAAAATTATCTTTTATTTAGCAAAAAAGGCTGAAAAGATACAATTTCTTCAGATTTTGTATCTTTTCAGCCTTTTATTTTGATTTAGAGATAATTTTGTGTGCAGACG
Source organism: Coprococcus sp. RTP21281st1_F1_RTP21281_210402 (assembly GCF_040915325.1). Taxonomy (NCBI): domain Bacteria; kingdom Bacillati; phylum Bacillota; class Clostridia; order Lachnospirales; family Lachnospiraceae; genus Coprococcus; species Coprococcus sp. RTP21281st1_F1_RTP21281_210402. The sequence continues at coordinate 31,129 of NZ_JBCPDQ010000005.1, read as the reverse complement.
AACTCATCCGCCACCAAAAGATCCCAGCTTTATAACTCTACACTGCAAATTACTCCGTAGGAAGCTTAGCCTTCTCGAATATCTCAGCAACCTTGTCGTAAGGCTTCTTTGTGAGAAGTGATACGACGATAGCTGTAATGAACGCTGCTGCAAATCCAGGAACGATCTCATAAAGTCCTGTTGGTGTTGCAAGGAACTTGTACCAGAGCATGTCAACAGCAAATCCGACTATGATAGAAGCAAGTGCTCCATTGTAATTCAGTCGCTTCCAGTACAATGACAGAACGATGACCGGTCCAAATGCCGATCCGAATGCGCCCCATGCATTTGACACGAGTGCCATGATACCCTCGCAGTCTGGATTCATCGCTATGGCAAGTGCCACAACTGAGATGATGATGACCACAATTCTTCCTGCCCAGAGCATCTCCTTGTCGGATGCACTCTTTCTGAATATAGGCTTGTACACATCAGACGAAAATGCTGATGATGAAGCAAGGAGCTGTGAATCAGCTGTACTCATGGACGCTGCAAGGATAGCTGAGAGAAGTATACCAGCTACAAGTGCAGGGAACACGCCTCTTACAAGTCTGATGAATACCTGTGAGTTATCTGTAAGTCCACCGCCAAGATACTTAAGGCCGACCATACCAACTACGGATGCCATAACGAGGATGATTCCCGTCCAGCAAGTACCGACTATTCTGGACTTCTTCATCTCCTTCTCTGACTTGATCGAAATATATCTTATAAGAATATGTGGCATACCCATATATCCAAGTCCCCATGCAAGTCCTGATATGATATTGATCACACTGGTCTTGTCAAATGAACCACTTATAAGGGCATTGTAATAATTGTCTGGAATGACAACATCAGGTGCTATAAAGCCAGCGCCCTGCATGGTGATGACCGCAATGATAGGTGCGATCATGAGAGCTGCAAGCATCAGAAGTCCCTGGAAGAAATCCGTCCAGCACACTGCATTAAAACCACCAAGGAATGTGTACACGATGATGATGACTGCAGCGCCGATCATGGCTGTATTCCTGTCGATGCCCATAACAGTATTGAACAGAGTACCGCAGGCCGATATACTTGACGCAGCGTATATACAATATGCAACCACAAATATAACTGCACATATTATGAGAAGCAGCTTATTGTCTGACTGAAAACGATTTGTCAAATACTGAGGTATAGTGATCGAATCGTTGTACGCTATCGAGAATCTTCTGAGTCTCGGTGCTATGAATATCCAGGCACATGCTGTTCCGATGAACAGACCAACTGATATCCACATGTTGCTGAGTCCTGTCGCATAGAATGCTCCGGGCAGTCCCATGAGAACCCACGCACTCATATCAGATGCTCCGGCGCTGAGTGCAGCCACCAGACCATTCATATCTCTTCCTCCAAGAAAATAATCCTTCTCGCCGGCATTCCCCTTGGATTTGAAGAAGAAATAAATTCCTACACCGATTACCAGGACAAAATACGCTATAAACGCAATCATCTCGTAAACATTCATTAGTTAATCCACCTTCCATAATAATTATAATTTATCTGCTCCGCACCAACTTTACCACTGCAGTGCAGTATCTCACTGTCAGCGCACATAACAAAGCAAATTCTACACGGAAACATACCAAAATGCAAGGTTTTTCAGCATTTGGCGATTTTATCTGTTTTGCCAGTTTCCCGGCGGCAGGCCTCACAGCTGATGTCTGCCGCCGCAAGTCTCCCAAGATTCCTGCCTGCCCCCCGCCTGACTCCTGCCTGATCACTGCCTGATAAAACAGCCGGCTCACAGCGACATGCCCGGTCTCGATCCCGGAAAGCTCGCCATTAAGCCGGCTGTTTTATTCTCTCTATAGTCTTCCGCTCTCAAACATTTCAGTCCTGTGATTCGTCTGACTACTCAATCTTACCGATTAGAATCCGATATGTCTGTTATCTGTGATCCTCTTTGCCTTGCCCTCTGAACGTGGAATGGTCTTAGGTGGAACCAGTTCAACCTTTGCGCTGATAAGCAGTGTCTGCTTGATATCTGTCTTGATGCGGGATGCAATAGCCGCAAGCTTTGCAGCATCGCCCATATCCACATCTTCCTTGAGCTCTACCTGAACTGTCAGCTTATCCTGTGAATTCACACGATCAACCACGATCATATAATGAGCTGAAGCCTCCTCCACGCCGAGAAGGACTGACTCTATCTGACTAGGGAATACATTTACACCACGGATTACAAGCATGTCGTCTGTACGGCCTGTGATACGGCTCATCTTGACTGTTGTTCTTCCACATGCACATGTGCCGTGTGTAAGTGTACATATATCGTGTGTCCTGTATCTGATCATAGGTGTACCTGTCTTGGTAAGGGTTGTAAACACAAGCTCTCCAGGAACTCCGTCTGGAAGCGGCTCCTCTGTGACCGGATCAATGATCTCTGCAAGAACATGATCCTCGTTGATGTGCATTCCGTTCTTCTCAAAGCACTCAAATGCAACACCAGGTCCACCGATCTCTGTTAGTCCATATATATCAAATGCATCGAAGTCAAGAAGCTCCTCAAGGTGCTGTCTCATCTCCTCTGTCCAAGGTTCTGCTCCGAAGTAGCCTGACTTGATCTTCAGTTCTGATGGATCGATGCCCATCTCCCTGATGGTCTCTGCGAGGTATGTAGCATATGAAGGTGTACAGCAAAGCATGGTTGCGCCGAGCTCTTTCATCATCATGATCTGTCTCTGTGTGTTGCCTGATGACATCGGAACTACCATGGCACCAACCTTAGTCGCGCCCTGATGTGCTCCAAGTCCACCTGTGAACAATCCATAACCATAAGCTATCTGGATGACATCATCCTCTCCGCCACCAGCGCACTTGATAGCTCTGGCTACCATCTCCGTCCACACATCTATATCGTTCTGGGTGTAGCCAGCTACAACAGGCTTACCTGTGGTTCCTGATGAACCCTGGATTCTGATGATGTCCTTCCTGTCTGCTGCAAACAGTCCAAATGGGAAGTTATCCCTGAGATCTGTCTTCTGCATAAATGGCAGCTTGACGATATCGTCTATGCTGTTTATATCCTCCGGCTTTACTCCCGCCTCGTCCATTCTGGCTCTGTATGCCGGTACATTTGCATATTCAAGTTCTACTGTCTTTCTAAGTCTCTCCCCCTGAAGCTTTCTTCTCTCCTCAGGATCCATACACTCCATCTCTTTATTATAGATGTAATGAATCTTCTTCTGTCTCATAACTTCACTGTCCTCCATAAGATAACTCAAATCAGCATTTGTGCAACCTGCTGATTTTGTATGACACTTTAGCGCGCCAAACAACTAAATTGTACATACATATGTGGGCTGTGTCAAGGAAAAGCCATCAATCGCAGTACATTTTCCGTATATTTTTGAGAGAGCTTCGAATATTTGCGGTCAAATGGCATATTTGCCTGATAGATTACTCTTGCATTCCGGGTTTTCAGGTCGTATATTATTATCTGACAACAAAAAGAGGACGCGGGAGCTTGTAGTACAGGCTGAGAGGAAGGTGTGACCTTCGACCGGAAACCTGATTTGGATAATGCCAACGTAGGGAAGCCTGATAGCAGACGTTTGTTAAAGTGCAGACTTTATTGGAGTTACCAAATCGGTAACTCTTTTTTTGTGCAGATAAAAGACTTTGGAGGAAAGGGCTATGGTAACAGTGAACGGAAAAGATCTCGACATTGCCGGGCAGAATCTGGCGGCATTTCTTGAAGAATCCGGCTACAAACCGGTGCGCATAGTTGTTGAGATCAACGAAGAGATCATACCGAGAGAGACATACGCAGACATTACATTTAACGACGGCGACTGTGTGGAGGTCGTGAGTTTCATGGGAGGAGGAGCATTATAATGAAAGAAGACAAGCTGATAATCGGAGGACATGAATTCAATTCAAGATTTATTCTGGGTTCAGGAAAGTATTCCATGAAGCTGATCGAATCAGCTATAAAAGACGCAGGAGCAGAGATCATCACTCTGGCCGTCCGCCGTGCAAATACAAAAGAAGAGGAAAATATTCTCGATTTCATCCCGGAGGGAGTTACTCTCCTGCCAAATACAAGCGGCGCGAGGAACGCCGAGGAGGCCGTGCGCATAGCAAGGCTTGCAAGGGCTCTGGGCTGTGGAGACTTCGTCAAGGTGGAGATCATGCGCGACAGCAAATATCTCCTTCCCGACAACCAGGAAACGATAAAGGCAACCGAGGCACTGGCAAATGAAGGATTTGTGGTACTGCCTTACATGTACCCGGACCTGAATGCCGCCCGTGATCTAGTAAATGCGGGAGCCGCAGCGGTCATGCCACTGGCATCACCTATAGGTTCCAACAAAGGACTAGCTACCAAAGACTTCATCCAGATCCTCATCGACGAGATCGAACTTCCGATCATAGTTGACGCCGGTATCGGAAGGCCATCCCAGGCATGTGAAGCCATGGAGATGGGCGCTGCCGCCATCATGGCAAACACTGCCCTCGCCACAGCCGGAAATCTGCCACTCATGGCATCGGCATTCAAGGACGCGATAAATTCAGGCCGAAAGGCTTATCTGGCAGGTCTTGGAAGAGTTCTCACCAGAGGGGCATCCGCTTCAGATCCACTGACCGGATTCCTGCATGACTAAGGGGGTGCACTCAGATGGAAAACCACTTTCTGATAGACTCGGAATATCTTTCGCCGGAAGCGCTGGAGATCAAGCACCGTCTGGAGACAGATCCATCGTCAAGGAAAAGCCATATGGAATACCTTCCGGGCATGGAGGTTATTGAATCTGACATCCGCAGCAAGGTCATGGAGCACATGAACAGCTACGACTACAGCAGTTACACAGGCAGAGACGTCATGGCGGCCCTTGAACACGAGACGTGCAGCATAGAGGACTTCAAGGCTCTGCTCTCCCCCGCCGCCGAACCATTTCTTGAGATGATGGCGCAGCGCGCAAGCCGCGAGACAAGCAGGCACTTCGGCAACACGGTCTACATGTTCACGCCGCTCTACATAGCCAACTACTGTGAGAACTACTGCGTATACTGCGGCTTCAACTGCTACAATCACATCAACAGAATGAAGCTCTCAGCAGAGCAGATCGAGAAGGAAATGAAGGTCATCGCCGACAGCGGTATGGAAGAGATCCTTATACTGACCGGCGAGAGCCGCAGCCAGAGTGACGTAACGTATATCGGCGAGGCATGCAAGCTTGCAAGGAAATACTTCCGCATGGTAGGCCTTGAAATATATCCGGTGAACACCGATGAGTACCGCTACCTCCATGAGTGCGGTGCGGACTATGTGACAGTGTTCCAGGAGACCTACGACGCAGACAAATACGAGACTCTTCACCTGATGGGTCACAAGAGAGTATGGCCATACCGTTTCGACTCGCAGGAGCGCGCCCTCATGGGCGGAATGCGGGGCGTTGCATTCTCAGCACTGTTAGGGCTCTCCGACTTCCGCAAGGATGCACTGGCAACAGCCCTTCACGCGTATTTTCTCCAGAGAAAATACCCACACGCAGAGATGTCACTCTCCTGTCCAAGACTGAGACCGATCATCAACAACGATCAGATCAATCCTCTGGACGTACACGAGAAGCAGCTCTGCCAGATACTGTGCGCATACAGGATATTCCTGCCATTTGCCGGAATAACGGTATCTTCAAGGGAGAGTGCAGACTTCAGAAACGGCATAGTGAAGATCGCAGCGACCAAGGTATCGGCGGGCGTGTCAACCGGAATCGGCGATCATGAAAGCAAATACAGCGGCAAGACTTCCTGCAGTGAGCAGGGCGACGAGCAGTTCGAGATCAACGACAACAGAAGTCTTGAACATATGTATTCAGACATAGAGGGCGAGGGACTGCAGCCCGTACTCAATGACTATCTGTATGTGTAACAATTTTAGAAAGGACTTTGAAATGTATACATTTGATCCTACTTTATATTTTATAACGGACAGCACAGGGTTGTCCGAGGAGGAATTTCTGTACAGAGTGGAGTGTGCTCTGGACGGCGGTGCGACACTCATGCAGCTTAGAGAAAAGGAAAGAACTACCCGTGAGTACATACATCTTGCGGACAAGGTGCACTCAATTGCGCGCCGCTACAACGTGCCACTCATCATAGATGACCGGGTAGATGTGGCGCTGGCGACCGATGCCGAAGGTGTCCATGTGGGGCAGACAGACATGCCAGTCTCCATAGCCAGAAAACTCATGGGGCCTGACCGCATCGTGGGCGCAACCACCAAGACTGTTCCTCAGGCCGTGGAGGCGTATGAACAGGGAGCTGATTATCTGGGAGTTGGAGCCATCTACCCAACCACCACCAAGGTCAAGACAGTGCTCACATCCACGGATACACTGAGAGACATTTGCAAGGCAGTTCCCATCCCGGTAAATGCCATCGGAGGACTCAATCCGACCAACCTGGATGTCCTCTCGGGCATACCTATCGCCGGCATCTGTGTGGTGTCCGCCATAATGAAAGCTGACGATCCAAAGGATGCTGCCAGCCGTCTATTGGCATTATCCAGGCAGTTACAGTCAAAAACCTTTCTCAAATAAGCAAAAATTGCAAAAATACGCAACTTATTTTCATTTTAATGAAAAGAAAGGTTGCAATTAAATGATTTTGCAATTACAATCAATACAAAGTGTAACTATTTTTTTTGTATGAGGTGGTTTTAATGGAAAACGTATTAAACAGCATATATTCCAACAGTATTATGGTTCAGGATCAAAGTAATGATACCGCAAAGGAAGCAGCAGTTGAGGCTGTACATGCAAGAGTCGTTGCAAAGCCGAACTTCATCAGAGGTTCCGTGGAGCTGCTCGTACTCTATCTGCTCAGCCAGAAAGATTATTACGGCTACGAGCTGTCACAGCTCATGGACTCACTGTCAGACGGCGTGATAAAGATTCCTATCGGTTCTCTATATCCTGCACTGTACAAATTGATTGAATACGGTTTCATCTCCGATCACAAAGAGCAGGTTGGAAAGAGAATGACCAGAGTATATTATCATCTGGAGCAGCCTGGATTCCAGCGTATGCATATTCTTATAACTGAGTATACAAAGGTTCACAAGGCTATTTCATCCATACTTGACTATACTCCAGAGCCTGAGAAGAAATAATTTCTTTCAGATTAAAAATACCGTTGTCCATATTTTTTATGAACAACGGTATTTTTTTATTTTACTATTCTGTACTTCTTTGAAACTGTACCCTTATACCTTCCGGAAAACTTTATCTTCACCGTATATGTTCCGGCTTTCTTTCTCGCCTTAGGATATGTCACCTTGTAGTATTTTGATGATATTATCTTACCATTGCTGTCCTTCACAGTCACCTTAGGTGTCTTTGTCTTACCATCATACTTATATCTCGTCTGTGATAATGTAACACTCTTTATCTTCTTGACAACGATATACTTCTTCTGGCCGCATTTTCTGCATGTATGTAACACCTTGCCATCGCTTCTGGTAGTTGCTGTTTTTACTACCTTGCCGGAATATACATGCGCACATTTTCCTGTTACTGTTACCGTATATGATGCTGAACGTGATCCAACAGTGGCTGTGATCTTCACAGTTCCCTTTCTGAGACCTGTTACCACTCCTGTAGGTGACACCTTTGCAATAGCGGAATTCGATGTTTTCCACTTAGCTCCCGCAAGCACCTTATACGATGTACTTCCATACTGTCCAAGGACTGCCTTGAGTGTGAGAGTTACCTTCTGTCCCTCCTGCACGCTCTTATTTCCGGTCATCTTAACCGATGTGATATTGTCCTTCTGCACCTCCACCGTAACATCGCTCTCACCAGTGGACTTAGCCATAGTCTCAGCCTGACTGCCGCTTCCCATGAACTGGGCTGCAGTCGTATTCGGATAAGATGCATTCTTATTTATAAATGTACCAACACCCACATACCTGTTTGCAGGATTTATCATGGATGTGTAATGTCCGGTCACCGCTCCAGGAGTTCCCTTCACATAGGCATCCTTCTCGCTGTACCACTGCTCAATGCCCATGAGCATGCTCTCTGACCAGTTCCACGCAAGCACCTCGGAAGTCGGCCAGCCATTTCCCGGATATTTGAAATCAAATACAGACTTTCCGTTAAGTCTTGAGTGATACATTGTAACACTCGCCTCCGCAGCTCTGATCCTTGCTATCTTCTCAAGTCCTGCCGACCACTTGATCGGCACATAGTCGTCAAGCGTCAATTTCCGTCCATCAATCTTAACGCCCTGCTTACATGCTTCATAACGGATCTGATTGATCCTCTTCACTGCAGCCGAAGCCTCCGACACATACTTGCCCTTCATTGCTATAAACACGCAATTGGCAGATGGTTTTGTCACATCCGCAGGTATTGTCGCCGCTTCAGCACTTGTTCCTCCCGGCACGATCACTGACAATCCAACCGCAACTGCGATCGCCAGAGCCATTATCCGGTGTAACAACTTCTTCTTTTGTACTCCCATAGTTTAAATTTGTCCTCCTCTTATAATATGTATCAGCCTGTTGATTTCATTATAACTCACTATGTGATTTATTGCATGCCTATTTGCTAAACAATACAGTATATCGCATTAATCTATGTACTCAGGCATTATGTTTTCGCCTATAACACAATCCAACATTGTTTTCAATTTACCAAGTTCTTTATTTGAGTTACTCTTTATAAACTGATTTACTACCTCTAATGCCATTGGTATTTTATCTAATTCAAGAACCTCTTCTTCATAATCATCAATAATAATGTCGCATTTTTTGTTGATTTCAGCATTTGGGAACTAAATATGAGGTTTTGATTTTGACTGTCCTTAAGTGCACCCATCCCCAAAATTTTGCTATGGAACTGTCTTTATAAAAACTTTCGCTATTGCCTATTACTTCGTAAGGGCAAGTCGAAAGTTTTTGGTAAAGACAGTTAGTCTTTCATAACAAATTTTCTTGTTACAAAAAGTGCGTTTATATCGGTCAATTGGAACTTAATATGAAGTTTTGCCTTCTGGTACCATTTTCTAATCAATTACTGTGTGATAGATTTTCTTTCAACGTAAAAATTTTCAAAATTAATTTCAAAATTCCAATCGTTTCTTCCAAATGAATCCCTAGTCAAATCATTTATTCCTTGTGCTACTACCATGATATGACCAGCACAATTTTTCAACGAAACAAATATATAACCTTTTGGACAATTTATCTCTGATAAAAAGTCTGCATTATCATCATATATTAAAAGTGACCTTATTTCATTAAACTCCTTTATAATTATTAATTTTCTTTTCTCTTCTTCATAATCAGCTGATATTATTGCACCATTGATTACAGAAATATCCTTATTCCTATAATTAAGATGATTTCCTAAACTCCTATACGAAAATACTAAATTTCCCTCTTCATTATATGCACTAAATCCACTATCTGATGTTTCATATTTTTCCTTAATCATTAGCATACCTTTTCCATGCTTAAATGCATATAAGGTATATTCGTTATAAATCGAGATGGTTTTGCCTCCCACATCCCATTCCACCATTTTATCATTTTTATTAACACGCACATCCATTTTTCATACTCTTTTCGCTAATCTACCCAATATTCATCAACAATATGGACATAATCTTCTCGTTTTATATCACTTCCTAAATTCGAAAACAAATCAACTTCACGGATTCAGGTCTTTACTATGAAATTGGGTGGGATTTTGGTATTTCATCCCTCAATCTTATTCCTCACCAAGTAAGAACTGCAGCGCATTAATTCTCCTGATACCATCGTAATCAGCATCAGGGTCTTCATCCAGTGTTATGATATACTTTGGATAATGGTCTGTAATTTTCTGCAATGGTCTTAGCTCTCTTAAAAGTGTTGATTCCTCTCTGACCGTAGCAGCCACCTGATAGTAAATAATTCCCTTACTGTTCATGGCAACAAAATCCACTTCCTCTGATTCCACCTTGCCGACATAGACCTTATATCCTCGTCTAATAAGCTCAAGATAGATTATATTTTCCAGAATATGACCAGTGTCTGCATTTCTAGAACCAAGTAACATATAACGAAGTCCAATGTCAACCACATAATATTTATCAAGAGTTTTCAAATAATTCTTACCCTTCACATCGTATCGTTTTGCCTGATAAACTACAAATGATTCTTCCAGCGCTGTAATGTATTTCTCAACAGTTTTTACATCCACTTTTCTTCCGTCAGATGTCATAGTGTCACTGATTTTCTTTGTCGATGTAAGATTACCAATATTATCAAACATAAATCGTATCACACTTTCAAGCATCATCACATCGGTAATCTTCTTTCTTGAAATAATGTCCTTTAACATCACAGTGCTATAGATACTCTCAAGATACTGATTAATTACTTCTTCCTTCTCATCCAACATCATAGCATATGGAAATGAACTGAATTTCAAATATTTCTGATACTTTAGCGAAAGTTCTTTTTCATCTCCCGTTGCCTTCACATATTCTTTAAAGGAAAGGGGCAACATCTTGACCTCCACATATCTTCCGGAAAGAAATGTTGCAATCTCAGAAGATAGCATATAGGCATTCGAGCCTGTCAGATACAAATCTACATTTGGCTTTAAATTCAAACTGTCCACAACCTTTGGAAAATCTTCCACATTCTGTATTTCATCAAAGAACACATAGTGCATATCATCATCTACAAGCCTATCCTTGATGTATTTATATAATTCTCTTGGCTGCTTCAAATCTTCATAATCATAGTCTTCAAAATTAATAGCAATGATATGGTCTGCTTGTACCCCAGATTCTTTCAGATAGCCCTGAAATATCTGCATAAGCGTGGATTTGCCACATCGTCTGATACCTGTTACAATCTTTATAATGTCTTTATCTTTAAATTCCTTCAAAGTTTGAAGATACTCGTCTCTAAGTATTATCTTATTCATATAATCCTCCTGTTTTGCGAAACAAAATCCGAGTCCTATGATGAGGAGAGGATTTACCTTCTTTCTTATGAATCTATTTTCGATGACTAATTTATTTTTTATTTGCTGTATTCATTATATCCAAAAACTTGTTTATTTTCAATAGTTATTGGATTTCATTCCAAAAACTATTCTTTTATTGTTTTTTCTTGGATACCATTATTATATTCAATATTTCCAGATACAATTCCAGAAAACGTAAGCGATGTATAATCGCACGGTTTGTCGCCACCAACATTTCATTAGATAATCACTTCAGGAGTGAGTATCTCTCCGAATCAGCTGTATTTGTAGTTGGAGCCGTTTGCTCTAACTGTGATTGATTCCGGTTGAATTCACTCTGAATAACCTTTAGGAGTGAATTACTATGAGTTCAAAAAGACTGCACTACTCTGATTTCGCTTTAACCTATGAATTCCTCTACGGAATTCTGACTCGATTCATAGTAATCGGTCACCGAAAAGTTTTGCCTTCGGCAATGGTTATGGAGGTAGTTGGATTTATTAGATTTTACTTCTAAGGAAGTCTTAAAGTATAACCATAATTAAATATAAACAATCACAATGCCTGTCTCCGATGATTTATTATCATAATATGAAAATATTTTTCCCCATGCATAATCATATTCTATTCCTGTAATACTTTCATTACTTGGAATTCCTAATTCATTTTTCAAAAAATCATTATTATGTTTTCTTAATTCTTTCAGAATATTATCATTCATTGTTTGATAATTCATTTTGTACTTCTCTTCAGCATTACTTAATTCAACTTTTGATATTATCTTATTATCACAAAAAATAGTAGTCCAGAACTTTTCTTTATTTAATTCCATTGGCTCCTTGGATATATATACTTTTCCAGTATTAAATTTTATTACATTGAATTCATCTGCATTTAATATATCAATACTCGTCTTTGGTTCAATAATATATCTTCCCAATTTAATTTTCCCATTTTTCATAGCATTTCTCCTACTTAATTTCATTCATCATACCGAAATATTCCTCTAGTGATATTTTAGTATTTGTTAAACTAATCGTTTGATTATCTAATTTTTCCAGTACTCCATTAGCACAATTAAAATCAAAATTAGGGTCAAATCTTTGCGTTAATCCTCCTTGACCAAATTGCGGATTATTCAAAGCGACTCCATCTGCCACATTTAGTTCTCCATGAACTTTGTAAGGAGTTAACTTACTTCTGTATTCTGCATAAGCCATTCCTTTTTCATAATATGGTTTTACTTGCAATCCTCCAAAGACCTTTTGAGCATCATTGCCTATAGTCTGCGCTACTTCTGATGTTGTAGAATACCCCGTTGGGAATGGTTCGCCCATATAGATTATATCACCATCATGTAATGTTATATTCGTATAGGCATCCACACCAGTATAGGGATAACTACCTTGCCAAGCGGACGCTACTTCTGATGGATTACAACTTTCCCAACACACATTTTCTTTCCCATATGTATCCCTATAATAATTATACCAATCCATTCCTGTAACATCGTCTATTGTTGTACTTCCACCCTCACAAGTAATACTTCTTTCAGACTCCACCCGTCCTTTGCTAGTAGACATACCCCTATTCTTTCCATCTGCTTTTGACGATGACTTTCCACCCTCAAAAACTGACCGCAAAACAAATGATGTTATTGCACACTCTGCCCAGGTCTTGGCTACATCTCCGCCTGTTATTGCTTTATCATATTTGTTTTCATGATATATGTATGTAGCTGTACCTATTGTTGCATCCCCAACAGCATTTATTACTCTGGCAGCAAAAACATTACCGACCGTCATCTCTGCACCAGTCATCATGGCTGCTGTTCCTGCGCCAAACATTCCACAAAGAGCACCTATTATTGCGCCCTCTTCAACGCCACTTGCAAATCCATCAAAAAACGACTTTCCTGCTTTCACTGATGCAGCGCCATTCATTATACCAGATATTGCTGATCCCACGAGGGCAGATGTCGCTATAGACTGTGTTACCGTGGCGGCCGCCGCCCCTAGTACGGCAGGGCAGACTATCGCCACTGCAGCAGTAACCACAAGCACGCCTATGCCTATAGCCAGCTTTCCTTCACTGGTCTCATACCATGGAGTTTCAGCATATAGGTTGCATAGAGTCTGTCCAGGGATGATATATCCAGAGATTCCGCCATCTTGCTTATGTATATTATATCTCTCTGACGTCTAATATCATCAATATACTGTCCAAGTGTATCATATATCTTTGACAATCTGTATGGTTCATCTTCAAGCTTGCCCAAGTCTACATATAAAAGCACGCCTCTATTCCCCATTATTTTCATCCCCCCTGTACTTGTCAAGTATCTTTACGATACTAACATCACACATCCTTCATCTACATGAGTATCAGTTTATCGCCATTTTCAACATGATAACTTTTCAAGGTTCTATCTGGATCCATAACCATGCCTTCTCTCGGTAACACTAATACCCAGTGCTCACGATTCACATAGCCTGTTCGCAGATACTGCGATACAACATCCAAAGTATCCGTTATCACATCACGAACCTGTGCATTCTCATTTTAACCATTATGCTTATTAACACAACTGAAGCCAATACGATCCCAGCTATTACACCTATAATGATCTTCACATTGGGTCCATGCTTGTCAGAATCACCAGCTTCAAGCGCTTTTAAAATGTCTTCAAGCTCATCTCTGCTATCTTTCGCAGCTTCTCCAACGCCCGCAGCTCCAACATCATCTTCCTGCGACACAACACCATCTCCTTTATGCCATTATCAAACAATAGTATTGCATCATCCATTATTTTTTTGTCAACAATCATTTAGTTTTTCTCAATTTAACTCTAAAAAAATACATTGTTTTCATAACAAATGTTGTTAAGTAAACAATGTATTTACTATCTGCATCGGCTTCTTACACTACTCATTTACTTCTTACCGAGTGCCCAGAATATGTCCTATACTTTAAATTTCTTTCCTGTACTGTTATCCAAGAAATATTTCTTTCCATTCTCATCCACCAATTCTAAATCAGTTCCAACTTTACAGTTGTATATTGTGAGAATTGCCGGTTCAATATTTGCAATTGTATTAAAATCACAGATGCTCATATTATCTGCATCACTCAAATACTCTTCCGTATCAATATATTTTTTGAAACAACGCTTCCACCAGCATCTGAAATAAAACTTACTACATCACTCATATAATTTTAACCTTTCTACTAATTTTTTTCTGTACGGCATTTGAGCAGCAATTTCCAATGGCGTTTTTCCCCATGCATTCTTGTAATTAACCAGAATATTTTTTTGTGCAAACCAGATTTTATATAAAGGTTCAAGTTCCTCATCTGTAAATTTTAAATTAATCAAATACTGTAGTGGGACTCTTCCTTTTTCGTCTATTTGGTTTATATCCACACCTCCATCTATCAACTTTTTGCACAACTCCACCGTCTGATTTATATTGTGATTCACTCTTGAAAGCAATATATGCAAAAGATTTTCACCACACTCATTTACTACATTAACATCAGCACCCTTATTGATCAAAAAAATTGTTATTAAATAACGGCTTTCTGCATCATTATTTGATAATGAATAAAATAGCAGTGATTTACCTTTGTACATTTTTTTCTCATCTCCTTCATTATAACAGGAAATAAAATCATCATATTTCTTTAATTTTGCTACTAAATATATATCCATTAGATTCTTCCTTATTAATATTTGTGACTACGGTTATTACTAGGCAGTTCTGGTCTATAGTTGTCAATATCATTGTACCAATCAACAAACTCTTTTACTGTTAATTCTCCATTGATGTTCCTCGCAGAATGTAATATAAGAATTTATTTTTTCTTGTAGTCTTAGTAAATGATCATACTCATTTTTCCAATCAAGATGATCTGATATCAGTAATATTAAAGCCTTCCCATTTTCATCCGTAGCCATTCCATCTATTGTTCCACTATCTAAAACCGACATACTTCTAACCATTGTTTTGGTAACAGCATCAAAATAATATCTGAGATTCTTTAAATACGTATTTTTCTCCTCATGTGTTACACCTGTTTCTCCAGCAATTTGTTTTGCCTCTGACGTAGTGTGTCC
The DNA here is from genome assembly GCF_040915325.1 of Coprococcus sp. RTP21281st1_F1_RTP21281_210402. Taxonomy (NCBI): domain Bacteria; kingdom Bacillati; phylum Bacillota; class Clostridia; order Lachnospirales; family Lachnospiraceae; genus Coprococcus; species Coprococcus sp. RTP21281st1_F1_RTP21281_210402. The sequence goes on along the minus strand of NZ_JBCPDQ010000005.1, from coordinate 15,973 downwards.
AACATAGTCAATCAGCATGTTTTTTTCTCATGTTACTATAAAAAATACATTGTTTCCACTATACTAATTGTTATGGAAACAATGTATTTTTGCAAATCGCAAATTCTATGATAATTACCTTAGCTTATATAGTATTTTTTATTTCTTCTAAACCTTTCATTAAAGCATCCTGAACTATACTTACGTTATCGCTGTATTCTTTTTTTTCATGCTTAATAATATCAAATAAATCTTTTATAACTCCATCAATCATTATAGTTATACCCTCTACGCTTTCGCCTGTTTTTTCATTTACAAACTCCTCTGTCATTATCGAAATCGTTTTTTTCATTAAACCAATCCTCCAATTATTTTTTTCAACAATTTTAAGCTTACCTTATTCTATTTCTTATCTTTCACCTACCCCCCTCCTGCTATTATTCTTCCATTTGTAGCATATTCCTCAATCCATTCAATCCACGGTGCAGGAAATTCTATGCATCTTCCAGGAGTTGTGGGATCATTTAGCTTTGGCGCACATCTCCCCTGATTTAAAGGATTTGTTCTATAATTCTTTTCCGGCACGATATACTCGTTTACCATATCATCTAACCATTTAGGAACTTCAAATTCATAAATATCAGCACCAGGTCGTTTATTTTCTATATAATACTGCGAATGCTCTCCGTTATCCACACTAACATTCAAATTTACATTTTTCTTATTTATATATACATTTCCTTCACTATCAATTAATATTCTCTGTTGACTTGCTTTGTCTCCAGTTCCTCCTTGAACACGTCTATATGTGACTGTATTTGTGGGCTTATTACTATTAGCTTTACTTTGATTATCCAACGAATTCTTAAAATTAATTGAATTACTGTTCTTATCTGGTGATTGAGTCCTATCATTACATTCATCCATAATCGACTGCATAACAAGCGATGTTACAGCACTCGCTGCCCAAGTCTTGACTATGTCTACACCAGTAATACTCTTATCGTACTTGTCTGAATGATATGCATATACCACAGTATCTACAGTCGCATCAGATATCATATTCACAGCTTTTACTGCCACTATTCTTCCTACTGTCAGTTCTGCCCCGGTTGCAACTGCCGATATCCCGGCTCCTAATCCACCACTGATTGCACCCAATATTGCTCCAGATTCAAAACCACTTGCAAATCCATCGTAAAATGATTTGCCGGAATTCATGGAAGCTATTCCATTCATGACACCTGACGTAGCTGCACCAATAATAGCCGATGTCGCTACAGACTGTGTCACTGCAGCTGCCGTAGCTCCCAGTACAGCAGGGCAGACTATCGCCACTGCAGCAGTAACCACAAGCACGCCTATGCCTATAGCCAGCTTTTCTTCACTGGTCTCATACCATGGAGTTTCAGCATATAGGTTGCACAGAGTCTGTCCAGATGCCTCGAATTTTTCATTACATTCTTTATACAGATCGTATGCCTCATCCAGAATCTTCTTCAGAGTTCCAAGCCGATCATATTCGTCTACCAGTTGAGCACGATATCTGTCCAGGGATGATATATCCAGGGATTCCGCCATCTTGCTTATGTATATTATGTCTCTCTGACATCTGATATCATCAATATACTGTCCAAGTGTATCATATATCTTTGACAGCCTGTATGGTTCATCTTCAAGCTTGCCCAAGTCTACATATAAAAGCACGCCTCTTGAATATCTCCCACGTAGGTTTTTCTGGAATTAACCTTAGGATTGGATGAACTATATGTAAGTCTGACTCCGCCCTTTGCTGAAGCTCCTGTGCTTCTCTTCACGCCCTTCTTATAGTTATATTGTGTCTTTTTGCTCTTTATCTGTATGCTCTGAGACTTTCTTACCTTAACAGTGATTGTTTTCGAACATGGCTTATAATTTGACTTTGTCTTATTATTAGCGCATATTGTTATTTGGGCTGTACCCGTTTTTGTGGCTGTTATGACTCCTCTGTCATTGACCTTGAGTACATTCTCGTTTGAACTTGTGTACCTTATCTTCTCTCTTCAAGCTCTATACCAGCCTCTGTAGCCATAGCTCTGGCATCATCCAGAGTTTCACCAACAAATTCCGGCACAACTGTCATCACCTTGCCTTTACTGACCGTTATTCCAACTGAAGCCTTACGTTTCACCTTCATTCCCTTGGCTATATCCTGTGAGATAACGCATCCTTCTTCTACCTCAGAACTGTATTCTTTTTTCTCCTCAAGCGTTACACCAGCCTCTCCGGCAATTTGTTTTGCCTCTGCCGTCGTGTGCCCAACAAAATCAGGCACAACAGATTTCCTGTTAACCATTATGATGATTAACACAACTGAAACCAATACGATCCCAGCTATTACACCTATAATGATCTTCATATTGGGTCCATGCTTGTCAGAATCACCAGCTTCAAGTGCTTTTAAAATGTCTTCAAGCTCATCTCTGCTATCTTTCGCAGCTTCTCCAACGCCCGCAGCTCCAACATCATCTTCCCGCGACACAACACCTTTTCCTTTACATTATTGTCAAACAATAGTATCACATCACCCATTGTTTTTGTCAGCAATCATTTAGTTTTTCTCATTTTGATGTTATCTATTGACTAAAACCATGTCTTCTATCTCGTCACGTTTCCAATCATACTCTTCGTCTTCACCAATTGGCAAATATTGGGGCTTCTCCTGTGGATTATAAATATACCATCCTATTTGTTGAAATATCTTTAAAACTGCTCCTTTAATCTAATAATTTAAAAACAATATTTTATAATAAACATTTCGAATTCTTAATTTCTTTCATTTCTTCTTGATTCAAATTTTTAAATTCTATCCCAACGAAATAATCGTCTAAAAACAATAAATTATTTGAATCATTAATCCTATATGCATTTAGAACACACTCTTCAATATCATCTCTTAATATTAAAATTGCATTTTCTGACTTCCAGATTTTAAATTTCCCATCTAAGGTAACATTCATATTGTTCTCATTGAAATCCTTATTACATATACTAATTCCCATACCCTCATTTATAATTACGGGAATATCACTAATATTATTAATTATTTCATCTTGAACAAAATAGCTAACATACTCTATCATTCCATCTTCTGGATTAATTGCTATGTCCAACGGAGGCTTGCGCTTATCCTCATAAAACAAATGGTAGTTTTGTCCTATTCTTTTATCAATAACTGATATTTCAAATAAAACAAGCCCCTCTCCCATACCTTCTATTTTTCGAATATATTTTTTATTATTAAATACTTTTTCAAACTTCACCTTTTTCGCCTTTCTAATTAATCATCCTTGCATGATATACTACACCAGTTTCAGTATTAATACCAAGTTCCCAATTACCATATGTACCAAAATATCTTCCAGGTGCCTCTGTGCCTATCGTCTCCATCGCTTTATTCAGTGATGCAGAATAACTTTCTAACATCACTTGGCTTCTAGTTCCAATGCTCCAACTCTCGTCTCCAAATCTACTTACATACTCACCCATATGTTTGGTTGCATTTGAATTTGTCCATAATGTGTTCGTTCCTGTTTCAGAATTCACATAATTAATGTTTCCATCCAAATCAATTTTAAATGTAGTAGGTATTTCAGTAGCAGGCATATTGTCAGCTGTACTAGTAATATTATCCCATACAGTCCCCGTCTTACTACCACTCTTACATTTAAAACTACCTTCAGGCTCCCCCCGTCCTTTGCCTGTAGATATAACACCATTCCCACCATCCGTCTTTGACGATGACTTTCCACCTCCAACAGACTGCATAGCAAACGATGTTGCCGCACTTTTTACCCAAGTCTTAACTATATCTCCGCCAGTAAAGTCTTTATCATACTTGTTTGAGTGATACGCATATACCACACTATCTACAGTTGCATCAGATACCATATTCATAGCTTTTACAGCCATGACTCTTCCTACTGTGAGTTCTGCCCCTGACATAATTGCAGATGTTCCAGCTCCTAATCCTCCACTGATTGCACCCAATATTGCTCCAGATTCAAAACCACTTGCAAATCCATCATAAAATGACTTGCCGGAATTCATGGAAGCTATTCCATTCATGACACCTGACGTAGCTGCACCAATAATAGCAGATGTCGCTATAGACTGTGTTACCGTGGCGGCCGCCGCCCCTAATACAGCAGGGCAGACTATCGCCACTGCAGCAGTAACCACAAGCACGCCTATGCCTATAGCCAGCTTTCCTTCACTGGTCTCATACCATGGAGTTTCAGCATATAGGTTGCACAGAGTCTGTCCAGATGCCTCGAATTTTTCATTACATTCTTTATACAGATCGTATGCCTCATCCAGAATCTTCTTCAGAGTTCCAAGCCGATCATATTCATCTACCAGTTGAGCACGATATCTGTCCAGGGATGATATATCCAGAGATTCCGCCATCTTGCTTATGTATATTATATCTCTCTGACGTCTGATATCATCAATATACTGTCCAAGTGTATCATATATCTTTGATAATCTGTAAGGTTCATCTTCAAGCTTGCCCAAGTCTACATATAAAAGCACGCCTCTATTCCCCATTATTTTCATCCCCCCTGTACTTGTCAAGTATCTTTACGATACTAACATCACACATCCCTCATCTACATGAGTATCAGTTTATCGCCATTTTCAACATGATAACTTTTCAAGGTTCTATCTGGATCCATAACCATGCCTTCTCTCGGTAACACTAATACCCAGTGCTCACGATTCACATAGCCTGTTCGCAGATACTGCGATACAACATCCAAAGTATCCGTTATCACATCACAAACCTGTGCATTCTCATTATATTGAACATCAAATTCTTGATTTATTTCCGGCATAATCAACCTGGACTTAATCATGCTTTATCTGCCTCCTGTATAACGGTATAATTATCTGCGATACATTCTGATCATCATTATCCTGTGGGATCATACCTATACCTGGTTTGTATACCTTATTTGCCTCTGTAAATGATAGATTAGTAAAATTAAAAAATGAAGTTTCAGCACAATTGCCACCCAGTTGTATTCCCATATGATATCCAGTCATAACATCATATACTTTTCGTCCACGACATTCTGACTGACTTGCTGTATCAATCAACCCTATAATGAATATGTTGTGCAGAGCGCCTTTCTCTACAACATTCTCTATAAATGGGACAATTCTTGTAATGCCTTCACTCGGCGAATACAATGTATTTAAAAACGCTTCCATATCTGCAATAAAAATGTATGTTTCCTTAAACCGGGTCATCTGGCTATATATTTCATTCTCATCATAGCCTTGTTCCTTTACCTGATTTTTAAACTTATTTCTCTCCACAAATTCTGGAACCAGCATTGTAAAGTAATCTGCCTGTGTTGCTTCGCTATCTATATACGTTGCTCCCAACAATTCCGAATCAGGCTTGAACTCATTGGAACCATGTTCTATAACAACTATATCTGCATTTCTCATCAGTGCTGCATTCATCAATAACCGCATAACATTTTTCTTACCAGTTCTAGCTCTGCCCGTAATTGTATAGCAGAATGTTCTCCTAAGGTCTATTCCATATCCCTCTGCACTTACACTGTCATATCCTATCGGCAACATATATCCATTACACATCTGAGCAACATCATTACGCCTCTTGAATATCTCCCACGTAGGTTTTTCTGGAATTTCAGGAATACTTTCCGCTACCTCAGTAGCTCCTTCAGCCATAGATGCACACATATTGCGAAGTAACTCTATACGTTCCATATCATCGCACCTATCCGTAGCTATCGCTGTCTGGAATTCCATTACTTCTCCATCGACCTTTATGAGTCCTCTTCCCTTTAGATTTTCCGGTTCAAGCTCCACTCTTCCTGTTCTCAGAACCGATGAGTACATATACTTTTCATTCAGGCTCAATGCCACTGTTTCAGATATATTGTCTTCTATCCTTCCAGGTATTCCCGTATTACCAAATCCATTTGCAGTTACAATCGTATATATTCCATATGCAGTACCATCATGAACAATCTTCTGCATATTATCATCATATATTTCTGCTGTTTTTTCACGAAATCCAGCATAGTTATCTATTATGAACACTACTGCAGGCATATCGTTTTTGTTAACTTTTTTATAGGAGTTGAAGCTTATTCCACCAAGAATATTTTTTCTTGTAGATATAATCCTGTTTATTAAGAATATCAGCTTCCTAATTCTGTCGTCATCATCCTCGCTAACAAAGCCGCCAACCTGTGGAGCCTGTTCAAAGCACCGCAAAGATTTATTGCTAAAGTCTGCTATGTATATATTTACTTCTGAAGCTTTATATCTGGTTATCAATGATGCAATAAGTGTCTGAACAAAGGTACTTTTACCACTTACATTCGTTCCACATATTGCAATATTTCCAGCATCCGCAATATCGATCCTATATGGTTTCTGACTTTGCCTTGATGGATCATCATACATTCCTATAGTTGCCACCAATGAATATGTATCATCTGATTTATTTATCGGATATTCATTATCTATATCGTCTATAAATATAGGATTAGCTATTGGTGGTATCCACAAACTATAATCTCTGTTATATCCATTTTCTCTTGCTACCTTGGCCAAATACTCTTTAACCGCATCCAACTGCGTTACGCTGTTTGCCGGATTTGACACTTTGGCAATTTTCTTCTTTCTTATAATCTCCGAACCAGAAGCTGAAAGTATCGCAGTTCGTGTATCTTCACCAGAAACCGCATCTCCCCGATACTCAGCTCCACTCCAGCCAGACTGGAATAGCTCATACACTTCATCATTTCCAACCTGCAGATATCCCCTTCCTGCCTGAGTTATAAAAGCAGCATCCTCCTTGTGCAGCATCTCTTTACTGTCCTGCTTATCCTGCACTCTAAGACACAGCTTAAACTTGGAATTCGACCAGATATTTTCGTCGACTGTTCCTGCTGGTTTCTGCGTAGAAAGGATCAGATGAACACCAAGGCTTCGTCCAACCTGTGCAACACTTATAAGCTCCTTCATAAATTCCGGCTGTTCTCGCTTCAGCTCGGCAAACTCGTCCACTATTATAAACAGATGTGGTACCGGAAGTTCTACCTCACCAGCTTTTACAAGCTTGGTATAATTATTAATATTGTTCACTCCGGCCTCATTGAAGACTCTCTGTCTTCGCATATTCTCGCTCTTTATGGACACCATAGCTCTCTTTATCGCACTTCCTGACAGATTCGATATTGCTCCTATCATGTGTGGAAGACCATCAAACAGGTTTGCCATTCCTCCGCCCTTATAATCAATAATGAAAAAGCCTATATCATCAGGGCTGTAGTTTATCGCCATTGAGAGAATATATGTCTGCAGCGTCTCCGACTTTCCCGATCCTGTAGTTCCCGCAACAAGCCCATGGGGGCCATGATATTTCTCATGTACATCAAGAATACAGTCCTTGCCTCCAGCCGACTGACCTATGACAGCCCGCATACTGTTGTAATTTTTATTTGTCTTCCATCTGTCGAGAACCCGCAATTCTTCCAGCCTTTGTATTCCCAGCATATCAAAAAATGTAAGGCTGTCGGGTATACCGCCAGCCTCCACATCTTCGTTCACCTTTATAACTGCTATTCTGTCGGCAAAAGCTGCCAGTTGACTTTCTGTCACCTTATCAAAATCTACATGGCTATACTCATCCGTCTTCATCCTATGGATTCCCGAAAACTGTTTGTCGATCATAAGCTCATAAGTAGTGTCATTCAACAACTGCGATTCTTTGTCAGCCAAGGTTACCACTGTGAAAGAATATTTCTGTGCATCTGTTGTTATGTACTTATTTATCGCATGCCCTTCCAGCAGAGAAGTATCAGCAACAAACAACACAATGTGAGTAAACTGTCGCTTCTCTATAGTATAATCTTTCTGTTCCCGGTCTCTCAGAATATCAATAATTCTGAAAAACAGGTCGTCCACTGAGCTTCTGTCTGACGCCATCAGTCTCTCACTATAATCATCGAGCCACACATGCGGCATAAACCTATAGTTCATCCATTCACTGCTATCAGTTTCAGAATCGAATGCAAATGCAAGTTTTACATCACGATAAGAATTATTCGCTGCTATCTGTGCAATCATGGTTCTTGCCACATCAAATGCTTTGCTCTTATCTCCCACTCCAACTATACCTATTATACCTGTAGCTCCGAGATCCACGCCCTGCGGAACATCCTTTATTCGTGAATATACAGCCTTTACTTTGCCCGGAATCTGTATCAATTCATCATCAGACTGTTCCATTCGTATCTTAGGAACAGTTATATACTCTGACACATCCAATGTTCCCAGGCCAACTCGCTCCACCAGATAATCCTTATGATTCCTGTTTCTATTCCACAATTCAGTTGACTGATCTGTATATTGCGTTATAACATCAGGAGATTTGTACATATCTCCGAGCATATTTTTTATAGTATTCTGATTAGAAGCTATCTGTTTTATCTGCCGCCTCAGATATCTGGCATACCCAGATCTCCTGTCAAGCTCCCCCTGTGCATTTCTCTTCTTATCATAATGCATATTGATGAAGGCCCATAACACTCCTATAACCGCAGATGCAGCAGCAGTGATAAGACCTGTATACATAAGCATTCCAGAATTGCTCCCTGATGATCTGTAGCTGTACATAGCAAGAACTCCTCCAAGCATCATAGGGATCATCATCGTAAATGTTGGTCCTATAACCATCAAGAGCGGTTTCTTTTCTATCTGCTGTTTTGCCGGTGGATTCTCAATTGTCACAGACTCTATAACCGGCTCCTTCGTATTTCTGGGGGATCTGTGAAAAAATCTGTCTTTTCCCTGAACATCCTCATACTTAAGCGCCTCTGAATCCAAGTATGGCAGATTGACAATAATACTGTCTTTTAAGTCGTTCTGTATAATCACACCGATAATCTGCACACAATATATTATCCTTAAAGCACCGAGTTCTATAATATCTCCACATTTGAGCTTGTATCCTGACTGTACCAGATTGCCATCCACGGTCAAGCTACGACTGCCAGTATCACATATAATCCATCCATTTCCATTTTCCACAAATTCGGTCTGAACACCAATCATTTCCGGGCTTCTCACCACAATCTCATTCTCGTCAAGACTTCCTATTCTTATACGATGGACACCCGATATCATATATTTATCCACAGGAGTCATAAATTCCATAAGATTTCCTCTTTCGACTATTTAATAACACACTTTACAGCACTTGTGCTGGCACCATTCTGCACGTTTCCGCCTGACTTATAGCAAGGAACAACCTTAATATAATATTTTCCAGCTTTCAGTCCGGTTATGGTTGTACTGGTACCCGTTATCTTACTCTTTGAATTATATAGTGACATCTGTCCACAATCTTCACTGTCCTTCTTGTAGCCATAATAATATATCCTATATTCGCTGGCATTATACTCCTTCTTACTATTAGACCACTGTATATATAACTGTCCTGATTTTTTAGATTCTGTATTCGCTATCTTAACTATGTTTGGCACCACTTTTATAGTTCTGGTGATAGACTTTGTACTATAGTGCGCAGCATCCGCTCCCTTTGGTGTAAAGGTAGCTGTAATCACTACACTGCCAAATGCTTTGTTATTCATAACCTGAACTCTTCCACCTGCCGCATTGATCGCAAGCAATTTAGGATTACTTGATTTGAAGCTAAATGTACCCTGACAATCACTAGGTGCAACACACTCAAAGCCATGTGTTCCATTTGCATTGTGCCATGTTGTTGATATAGGACTCTTGAACGAGATCACCGGTACCTTTTTTTCAATTCTAAAATTCTTTACAACTCTCTTTCCTGATACACAGTTGGAACCATTTGCCGTAACAGTAACTGTCGCTGTACCAGGCTCTTTATTATTTGCGTATTGTACTGTATAATCTGATGCCTTCAGCTTTGCACTTCCATACGCAACTGTAACTGCAGGCTTGAAATAACTTCCGCTATATGTATAAGAATTAGCAGCTAATGTCACTGTCGCTTTTGTTATATCCGCCTGAGAAATTGTAAATGTCTTACTTACTTTTCCAGTTAAATTCTTACAACCCTCTATGGCTGCCTCCGCTTTATTTCCGGCCGATACATTATTCTTTAAAGTAATCTTATAGTTATCAGTACCCATTACCGCACCATTCAGCTTCACTGTAACCTTTGGTAACTTTGCTGTTCCGTCATATACACAAGATGCCACATCTATCGATGCAGACTGCACATTTGCAGGCTTAATTGTAAATTCCTTCTGGATCTCTCCGCCATAATCTCCACATCCAGTCACCACAATCTTTGCTTGTGTTCCTGCATTAATATTGTCTTTATAGGTGACCTTATAGTCTGTACCCTGTTCAATAACTCTTCCCTCATACTTGACCTGTACTGTCGGAGCTATCACCTTGCCTGTATATACATATGGTTTATCATCTGAAATGATCACCTCAGCACTGTCCTCTGATAAATTCAAGGCTGAAGGCTTGTACACATTATTATCCTGTCCGCTTGGAGCAATATCAAAACGGTGAGCCCCCACGACTTCATTGCACTTTAGATATGAACCAGACTTAACCTCAAGAGTCATGATACTGCCTCCACATGAGATTATCTTGTCTATTTTGCATGGCTCACTGCCTATGGCCAGTTTTTCGCAGTAGAGTCTCATGGACTGTGCGGTAAGTCCACGTATCTTCAGCTCGTCTTTATCCTCACTGTAATCTATTTTTCCATACACATACGCATCCGCTGCTTCAGACTCGGTCATGGTTATCCATGCAAGCGCTCTTCCGTTTGGTGATGTACTTAATCTTACTCCAACTGGATAATTTGCTATGCAATAATAGGTTTTTACCGCATCAGTCGAATCCGACTCATCAGCGTGTGCCTGCACCATACCAAATGAACATATAGCCAAGACAATCATCACTGCCGCTATAAGTTTTTTTACTCTCGTCATCTGAAATGCCCCCTTTACTTCCTTATATCTCCTCTGCTATTTGTAACCTTCTGTGATTCAACGCCATTTTTCTTCACATAAATTACAGGATAGTATCTGCTATACTTTGATACATTCACAGTAATAACTACTTTCTTGCCTTTCTTTACAGTTTTTATATGTGGCTTACCATATAGTTTTTTCATCTTTGACGATTCATACACTTTTACGATAACCTTTGAATTCGGAGTAGGATTATTTACTGTTACTTTTAGTGTTTTGCTGTTATGGGCAATTGACACAGATGACATCACCGGTCTTACATAATATGTAATCTTTCTTACCTTCTGCTCATATACACCATTATCACCTGCTTTTATCGTAACTATAGCTTTACCAACACCCTTTATTGTTATCTTTCCATTATTCGCTACAGAAATAACCTTAGGATTGGATGAACTATATGTAAGTCTGACTCCACCCTTTGCTGAGGCTCCTATGCTTCTCTTCACGCCCTTCTTATAATTATACTGTGTCTTTTTACTCTTAACCTGTATGCTCTGAGGTTTTCTTACCTTCACAGTGATTGTTTTTGAGCATGGCTTATAATTTGACTTTGTCTTATTATTAGCGCATATTGTTATTTTGGCTGTACCCGTTTTTGTGACTGTTATGACTCCTCTGTCATTGACCTTGAGTACATTCTCGTTTGAACTTGTGTACCTTATCTTCTCATTTCCTGAAGTCGTAGCTGCCAGGGTCATAGATGCTGTTCCACGACTGTTCAGAAGAAGCGTATATGTACCTGCGGCCTGCTTACCATCCTTCTTAACAGAAAGCTTGCATGCTGCCTGAACTATTGAGAATTTCATTGTGAGTGTGCCGATATTCTCATTTTTTCCTGTAATCTTTATAACAGCGGTTCCGACATTTTTATTATTCGAGTATGTAACATCATATGCATCTGCATTTACTACAGAGCCATCATTATCCGTAACTTTAATTACCGGTTTTATAGGCTTTCCCGTATAAGAATAACTCTTAGCCGGAATACTTACATTCATACTGTTTTCATCAAACCTATAAGCCCTCCTGATAATCACATTCTCATCAGAATCCGGAGTATATATGTTGTTACCAGCCTCATATGTATACAGATATGTTCCGGTTGGATTTCCCTCCTTGAACAAGCCGGTTCCAAAATCCGCATCCGCCGGTCTTCTTAACAATCTAACATATTGAAGATTTTTGCACCCTATAAAACAGAAATCGCCCAGTTTTGTCAGTCTTTCCGAAAAATCCAGATGCTCTAACAATTCGCATCCCGCAAAGGCACAATTTCCAACACTTGATAAATTATCAGGAATATCTATGTTCTTTATTCTGTTACAGCCCTGAAAACAATAGTCTCCCAGATTCTTGGTATACTCTGATAATTTCAAATCGGTTATGCTATAGCACTCTCCAAATGCAAACTGACCAAGTTCGTATATCTGAGATCCAGACATGTCTACATTCTTCAAACTTGAACATCTGGCAAATGCATACGCCCCCACCGACAAAGTTCCTTTCGAAAATTCCACAGACTTTAAAGAAGTACATCCATAAAAAGCCCTTCGTCCTATAGTGAGAGGTTCGTCTCCCTCTATAACCACAGACTCCAGATTTGTACATCCTGAAAATGCATTGTTACCTATATGTGTAACTCCAGGCTTTACTACAACCTTTATAACATTGAAATTAGTCCACGGCTTCTTGTCCTCCAGTCCAAAGTCAATCATCGCCTTATTTGTGGAAACATCCAATGTCAGCACCCCACTGTCACCATTATATTCAGCCCTGATTCCAGCATCCTCCGACACTGCATTCGTCGAAGCATATGCCTGTACCATTTCTGGAACAAGGCTGACCATACACATAATCACTGCTCCTACAATTACTGTAATTATCCTTCTCTTTAACTCCTTTTTCATGATCAATCACCCCACTCTTCTTCTTCTGTTATAAACTCATCTTCATTTACGCTTGATGTTCCGCTGTCCGCCTGTTCATTTGTTCCCGAACCACCAGATGATCCCGATCCACCACCTGCTGAACCGGAGCTTGCAGCCACAGACGAGCTTGTCTTCTTGCCCTTACTCACTATCAGATACAACTGAGTATCTTCAGTCATCTCAGTTCCCGCCTTTACGCTTTGTCTGATGATCACATTCTCATCAACGGTATCAGAATTCTCCTGGAGGGTACTAAAGGTGATTCCAAGGGTTGAACACTGTATAGTTGCATCATTCAAGGTCATACCTACAAAGTCAGGAAGTTTTACTGTCTGCTCTCCCAGGCTTACTGTGACCTTTACAGAACTCCCCTTTTCTATGCTGGTTCCCTGTGTATCCTGCTGTTCAATTATCAAGCCAGCCGCAACATCCTTACTATATTCTTCAGTTTCTTCAAGCTCTATACCAGCCTCTGTAGCCATAGCTCTGGCATCATCCAGAATTTCACCAACAAATTCCGGCACAACTGTCATCTCCTTGCCTTTACTGACCGTTATTCCAACTGAAGCCTTACGTTTCACCTTCATTCCCTTGGCTATATCCTGTGAGATAACGCATCCTTCTTCTACCTCAGAACTGTATTCTTTTTTCTCCTCAAGCGTTACACCAGACTCTCTGGCAATTTGTTTTGCCTCCGCCGTTGTGTGCCCAACAAAATCAGGCACAACAGATTTCCTATTAACCATCATGATAATTAACACAACTGAAACCAATACGATTCCAGCTATTACACCTATGATGATCTTCATATTGGGTCCATGCTTGTCAGAATCACCAGCTTCAAGTGCTTTTAAAATGTCTTCAAGCTCATCTCTGCTATCCTTCGCAGCTTCTCCAACGCCCGCAGCTCCAACATCATCTTCCCGCGACACAACACCATCTCCTTTACATTATTGTCAAACAATAGTATTGCATCATCAATTATTTTTGTCAACAGTCATTTAGTTTTTCTCTATTTAATTATAAAAAAATACATTGTTTTCATAACAAATGTTGTTAAGTAAACAATGTATTTTTACAAATCATGCCTTTATAGTTTTACACTTCTGTTTGTTCTTGCACTAATTGCAAAACAAAATCCCCAAAATCTTCTGCTAACGTTTCAACTATCTCATATTCCTTACCATTATAAAATGCCATTATAACCCTAGGCTCTTTTTGCTCGTTTAAATATGAATAATCTAAATATGCCATATTCCCATCATCAAAATTATATATAGGTATCCACTCATTAGGTAAGTTATATTCTTTCCGGTCATTTAACGCATAAGCAACAGAATTCCCCTCCAATATTCCTGAATCATCATCTGGGTCAATTCCAAAAATTTCATTACCATAAAATGATAAATAGCCATATTTTTTATAAAATTCTATACTTTGATTTGAAAATTTTATATTAAGCATTTGCTCTGATTTTCTAATTTCTTCTTCGTTTTTCCCCCCCGCTGTAGTATAAAATTTACATTTAGGTGCTAACTCCATTGCTTTAATAAAATTTGTATAGCTCATATATACCTCCACTAATCTAAATTATTACTTCGCCATTTCCAATATTCTCTTCTCCACTTATTAAACTTACTTCTATTAATCTTAGATGGAGCTTGTCCTATATTAGTGTGCAGTTTGCTGTAATTCTGCTGATGCTCTGTAGCCGTTATTTCCATAACTGGTCCATTATCTGTTTGATCAATGTGATGTATATTAACAGATTTTCCATCTGTTCCAATAGGTGCCAGTCCTTGCTCCATTCTCTGTGTATTCGTTCGACCCTGTTTGTCTACAAAACCAGGATCAAATGTGTTTTTATCCATTGTAACAGTTTTTCCGTTTACATCAACAGTTTTTTTGCCATTCTTCCAATTAACATTACCTCCACCCCCTCCCTGTCCTTTGCCAGTAGATATAACACCATTTTCACTCTCCGCCTTTGACGACGACTTCCCACCTCCAACAGACTGCATAGCAAACGATGTTGCCGCACTTTTTACCCAAGTCTTAACTATATCTCCGCCAGTAAAGTCTTTATCATACTTGTTTGAGTGATACGCATATACCACAGTATCTACAGTTGCATCAGATACCATATTCATAGCTTTTACAGCCATGACTCTTCCTACTGTGAGTTCTGCCCCTGACATAATTGCAGATGTTCCAGCTCCTAATCCTCCACTGATTGCACCCAATATTGCTCCAGATTCAAAACCATTTGCAAATCCATCATAAAATGACTTGCCGGATTTCATTGAAGCTATTCCATTCATAACGCCTGACGTGGCAGCACCAATAATAGCAGATGTCGCTATAGACTGTGTTACTGTGGCGGCCGCCGCCCCTAGTACAGCAGGGCAGACTATCGCCACTGCAGCAGTAACCACAAGCACGCCTATGCCTATAGCCAGCTTTCCTTCACTGGTCTCATACCATGGAGTTTCAGCATATAGGTTGCACAGAGTCTGTCCAGATGCCTCGAATTTTTCATTACATTCTTTATACAGATCGTATGCCTCATCCAGAATCTTCTTCAGAGTTCCAAGCCGATCATATTCGTCTACCAGTTGAGCACGATATCTGTCCAGGGATGATATATCCAGGGATTCCGCCATCTTGCTTATGTATATTATATCTCTCTGACGTCTGATATCATCAATATACTGTCCAAGTGTATCATATATCTTTGACAATCTGTAAGGTTCATCTTCAAGCCTGCCAAGGTCTACATACAAAAGCACTCCTCTATTTTCCATTATTTCCCTCATTCAGGTATTTGTCAACAAATTCAAACTCTTCCGGGTCCTGAAATCCAACAAAATATACCCGTTCTATCTGGTCATGATCAAACATATACGTCTGTTTTGTAGATATATTTCCCTCTGGATACAGGCATCCTATATAATCCCTTACGCTATCTGAATCCTCTGCCTT
>NZ_JBCPDQ010000004.1:318457-368897 GCF_040915325.1 Coprococcus sp. RTP21281st1_F1_RTP21281_210402 | reverse complement strand
CTTGGTGGGCCGTTACCTCACCAACTAGCTAATCAGACGCGGGTCCATCTCATACCACCGGAGTGTTTTCACACTGTGTCATGCGACACCGTGCGCTTATGCGGTTTTACCAGTCGTTTCCAACTGCTATCCCCCTGTATGAGGCAGGTTACCCACGCGTTACTCACCCGTCCGCCACTAAATCGGCCGGAGCAAGCTCCAGCTTCAATCGTTCGACTTGCATGTGTTAAGCACGCCGCCAGCGTTCATCCTGAGCCAGGATCAAACTCTCATTAAAAAGTTTGTAAATCCTATGTCAGAAATCATACTAGCTTGTATTTTTCCTAACCATCTTTACTGTTATTGGTTTGTTAGATCTTTGATATCATCTCTGATCCGACGTTCTTGAAATTCTTTTTTGGAATTTCAGGGTTGTCATGTTGTTAATTTTTCAAGGTTCTTATATAGCTCTGATACTAAGTATGTCTAACGGAGAAGGAGGGATTTGAACCCTCGCGCCGCTATTAACGGCCTACTCCCTTTCCAGGGGAGCCCCTTCAACCGCTTGGGTACTTCTCCAGTATCAAGCGCTTGAACTTTCATTATATATGAAAGTCAGCGGAGAGAGAGGGATTCGAACCCTCGCGCCCTTTCGGACAAACGGTTTTCAAGACCGCCTCGTTATGACCGCTTCGATATCTCTCCAAGTTGTTTTTGTTCGTCGCCATCAACCGGCGACTTGTACATATTATCACTTTACCATCTTTGTGTCAACATCTTTTTTCAAAAAATTTGAAGCAATTTTTAAATCCTCAGGAGTGGTGATTTTCAGGTTCTCATACGCCCCCATTATCACCTTCGTTCTGACGCTGCTATAACGCTCCACTATCATTGTGTCATCCGTTATAACCTGACATTTGTCATGCGCCAGTCCATCATAACAGGTAAGCAGAAGTTCCCTGTTAAAACTCTGTGGAGTCTGAACCTGCCACAGCCTGGATCTATCAGGAGTATCCACTCCCATCTGATCCTCATCTACTATCTTGATGGTATCCTTCACAGGTACACCCACTGTACACGCAGAATATATCTTTACTGCATCTATGGAATCTGTGATGATTTTCTGGGTTATGCATGGTCTCGCACCATCATGGATGAGTACATACTTCGCACCATCCGCCGCAATAAGTCCATTATGTACGGAGTCATAGCGCTCTGCCCCACCGGTCACGATCTTCCTGACTTTGGTGATGTTGTACCTGTCTACTATGTCATTTCTGCAATATTCTACATAATCCTCACCTGTGACAAGGATTATGTCATCAACCGGACTGTCCTGAAAGGCCTTGAGCGAATAATACAGTACGGGATAATCCCCCAGCGTCATAAACTGCTTAGGTATATCGCTGTGCATCCTGCTGCCCTTTCCGGCTGCAAGGACTATTGCCGTGACCTTTACTTCATCCACTGTACCAAAGATTTCTATATTTGATTCCTTGTAATCAGCATTATCCGCATCGCCCATGTTCATCTTCTCCCTAGTAGTAGTCTGACACCATCACACACTTGACCAGGCTGGTTATCTCTCACCCAGCTTGAGGTTTGGTATGGCATTCAGATCCCATCCATGTCTTGTTCCATTTATGTATTCGTAGTATCCCGCTGCACCTATCATGGCCGCATTGTCCGTGCACAGTATCGGCGATGGATGATACAATGTAAGCCCAGCCTTCTCACAGGCCGCCTTCATGCTGGCTCTGAGAGCAGAATTGGACGCAACTCCGCCAGCTATGGCTATCTTATCCATATGGTATTCCTTTGCCGCAGCAACCGCATGCTCTGTGAGCACTTCCGTTACTGCTTTCTGGAATGATGCTGCCACATCGGCATCATTGATCTGCTCGTCTCTCATATGAGCCTGATTGATATAGTTGAGCACTGCGGACTTCAGGCCACTGAAACTGAAGTCATAGGCTGATTCTGCCACCTTTGCCCTTGGAAATTCTATAGCGTCAGGATTGCCCTCCTTCGCCTTGCGATCTATCTTCGGTCCTCCCGGGTAACCCAGTCCTATAGCCCTTGCTACCTTGTCAAATGCCTCTCCTGCCGCATCATCCCTTGTTATTCCCAGTATCTCAAACTTGCCGTAATCGACTACCTTTACAAGATGTGTGTGACCTCCTGACACAACAAGGCACATGAACGGAGGCTCAAGCTCCTTGTTCTCTATATAATTCGCTGCTATATGACCTTCTATATGATGCACACCAACAAGTGGTATATCTTTTGCAAATGCTATGGCCTTGGCTGCTCCCACACCAACGAGAAGAGCGCCAACAAGCCCCGGTCCATATGTGACTGCAACCGCATCTATGTCATCCAGTGTGCACTCTGCCTCTTTGAGCGCCTGTCTTATGACCTGTGTAATCTTCTCTATGTGCTTTCGCGAAGCTATCTCCGGCACAACGCCTCCATAAAGTGTATGGATATCTATCTGTGAATATATTATATTTGACAGTACGTTTCTTCCATTCACAACAACCGCTGCGGATGTCTCATCACATGAGGATTCTATAGCCAGTATCTTTACATCTTTCTCCATAATTCATCTCACCTTTGTCGATCTATTCTACTCCTCCGAAAACTTGAGCGTTGTTGTCGTCCTGTCCTTTGCTGCAATAGTTCTCGGGAATATCTCTCTTATCTCATCCATAAACACCGCCGGTTTTGCCATCGACGGACTGTAATGTGTAAGCCACATCTCCCCCACATCTGCCTTTGCCGCTATGGCCGCAGCCTCCTGCATCATCATATGCTTATGCTCTATAGCTTTTATCTCTTTCTCCTTTTCGCCGTACATGCCCTCGCATATGAACAAATCTGATCCGGCTGCATACTTCTCTATAAGGGGGGTCGGTCTGGTATCTGTGCAGTATGTGAGCTTCAGGCCCTTGCGGTCAGGACCAAGCACCATATCAGGAGTATATATGTGTCCATCCTCCTCGTATGTGTTGCCCTTCTGCAAGCCATTCCAGTATTTCATTGGAATCTCATTCTCTCTAGCTCTGTCCACGCTGAATTTTCCTGTTCTTGGAAGCGAAAGGGAATATCCATAACATGTCACATTGTGATTCACCCTAAATGCATCCACCCTGAGATCCTCCCACATAAAGCTCTCCTCAGCCTCCGAGAGCTCCTGGAACCTGATCTCAAACGGAAGCTCAGGCGCTATAACCCTGAGAGAATTGACTACCTTCTCAAGTCTCTTTGGGCCAACCATAAGAAGTGGCTCCGTTCTCTCGGCATTGCCTATCGTGAGCAGCAGCCCCGGCAATCCGCTTATATGATCTGCATGAAAATGTGTGAAGCAGATCACATCTATCTGCTTAAAGCCTATCATGCCCTGCTGACGCATTGAGGTTTGGGTTCCCTCTCCGCAGTCTATCAGCATCTCGTGTCCGTTATATCTGACCACGAGAGATGTAAGTGCCCTGTATGGCAGCGGCATCATCCCTCCGGTCCCCAAAAGACATACGTCTATCATCTTCTATCTCCATTTCTAAGGCAGAGTCTATATGCATACTCTATGCATACTCTGTCACATCATCTATCCTTGGAGGTATGACACATTCATTTACAAGTCTGTCGTAACAGTCCTCACACATCCTGAGTGTGTATTTTCTGCCATCCTTGCGTGAGAAATATCCCCACTCCTTCTGAATAAGGACGTAATCCTCCTTGTTATGCATATCTCCAAATACAATTATCCTTCCACACCTATTACATCTGATCTCACTCATATTTATCTCCTGTCCGACTGCACGCAGCCCTGTTATGGGTCTGATTATAAGCCAGATCCTTCACAGAATATACCGACAATGTTTTCCAGCCGTGCAAATGTGGTCTCCACGCACTGTATATTCTGCATATATCTATTACTACAACTGTTTTTGCATAACCAGACCATCCTCCACCGGTGAGTCGTAGTATTTTTTTCTTGTAGAAATTTTTATAAATCCAAACTGCTCATACATAGCTATCGCAGCAGCGTTGGATTCCCTGACTTCCAGAAATATGCTCTGCACATTCCTGTCCTTGCAGTCATCGATCATGGCTTCCATCAGCTTAAAGCCGATGCCACGACGTCTTGATCTGGCATCCACTGCTACCCTGAGCAGATCTGCACTGTCACACACCGCCGAATATATGATATAGCCGGCGATTTCTCCTTCAGAAGTCTCAAGGATCTTGACATGATCGTATGTCCCCTGTATAGATGAGGACACCATCTCCTCATTCCACGGATGCGAAAACACCGCCATCTCAAGTGCAGCTATCCCGGCCAGGTCTTTCATATCTGCCAGTCTCGGGCGTACATGGGAAAAACAGCTATTCATGTCCATCATTCTCCAGTTTTGCCTTTTCAGCTCTCTCCCGCTCTGCCTGTGACTGTCTGAGATATTCAGGGGCAAATGTATCCCCCTCCTCATACTGTCCGGCTGCATATCTCACCTGGGCTGCGGCTGCCACCGAGCCAGCTCTCTGCTTATTCATGTGTGCCGGAGCAAATGCGTAGTCTGCCGTCATCTTCTCTTTTAAAATATCAGCATACACATCTATTCCATCTCCCACAAATATAACCTTTTCCCCTCTCTCATTGAGTTGGTCTATAAGGTCAGCAATATCCATAGGAGTCTGATCCATTATCGTCTCAAGCCTGTCATCACTGTTAAAACTGTAAAGTCCCGTATACACCTGTTTTCTTCTCGCGTCCATGATAGGGCAGATAAGTCTGTCAGTTCCCCACACATTGTATGCAAGCCCCTCAAGTGTCGGCACCGCAATAACCGGTATATTCCATGCAAGTGCAAGTCCCTTGACCGTCGCTGAGCCTATCCTGAGTCCTGTAAATGATCCCGGTCCTGCAGCAACAGCCAGCGCATCAAAGCTCTCTTTGTCCGTCTCTGTCATCTTCACGATCTCTTCCAGCATAGGAAGCAGTGTCTGGGAATGTGTCTTCTTGTAGTTGGTTGTATATTCAGCTATCAAATTATTGTTCTCGACTATGGCAACGCTCGCCACAAGTCCCGAGCTGTCAAATGCTAAGATCTTCATATCTGATCATGCCTCTCTTCTATCGTAATACGCCTGTAATCAAGGCCCTTTGAAAGGTCCTTCTCTATGTTGATTCTGGTGTATGTGCCAGGTAATATCTCCTCGATGAGGTTAGCCCACTCTATAAGACATACTCCATCTCCATACACCATCTCATTGTAGCCTATCTCATCCATCTCGTCCACATCGCCGATCCTGTACACGTCAAAATGATACAGAGGCAATCTGCCCTCGTCATACTCCTTCACAATAGTGAAAGTAGGGCTGTTCACCACTTCAGTGATTCCAAGTCCAGCTGCCACCCCCTGGGATATTATCGTCTTGCCAACTCCCAGATCTCCATATATACAGTACACCTGGCCAGGAGCTGCATTCTGTCCAAGCTGCACTCCTGCATTGTAGGTTTCTTCCTTGCTATTACTCTCTATGACCATATTCTCTCCTGTCTGTCATACATATGTGTTCTCTCCGGTATTCCGGAACTATTCTGTTACCTCTAAAGATTGAGCGTGATCTTCCTGCCTTTTGCTTCAAATGGTCTGTATGCAACACCAGCCATGTCAAACATTTTCTTGGAGGCTATGGTGCTCTCTGTCATCGCATACTTGTCTGACATATACACTACTTCCTTTATACCGCACTGAATAATAGCTTTGGCACATTCATTGCACGGGAACAGAGTAGAATATATGATCGCATCCTTGAGATTGCCACCTCTGTAATTAAGAATAGAGTTCAGCTCCGCGTGGCATACATAGAAATATTTGTTGTCAAGCGGGGCTCCGGACTTTCCCCACGGCATTGTGTCATCGTCGCATCCTGCCGGCATACCATTATATCCCATGGACAGAATTCTGTTGTTCTTGTCCACTATACACGCACCAACCTGCGTTGACGGGTCTTTGCTTCTCTCTGCCGACATCATCGCAATGCCCATAAAATACTGATCCCACGATATGTAATCTGTTCTCTTCATACCCTGACTCCTTTCAAATTCTTTTATGTTCCCGCCTTATACGGGTGCAGCCGCATGAAAAGCGCTTCGCGCGGCGTCTGCTTCATCATAAGGAATCCCCCGCCTTAACGGCGGTTCCCCCTTATGATAATTTACGCCGGAGTTTCCCCCGGCGTATATTGTAAGGTCCTGCAGAACAGAACTTCATATGATTCTGTTAGAATTAACGATCGCCGAGTGCGAACTTGT
The DNA here is from genome assembly GCF_040915325.1 of Coprococcus sp. RTP21281st1_F1_RTP21281_210402. Lineage (NCBI taxonomy): Bacteria > Bacillati > Bacillota > Clostridia > Lachnospirales > Lachnospiraceae > Coprococcus > Coprococcus sp. RTP21281st1_F1_RTP21281_210402. Next base: position 362,599 of record NZ_JBCPDQ010000004.1, on the reverse strand, counting down.
CATGGATCGCGTTCATTGCGCGCTCTGTATACTGCTCGTCGATGAGAACTGTAACTCTGATCTCTGATGTTGAGATCATTCTGATGTTGATGTTCTCATCATAAAGAGCCTCGAACATCTTGGCTGCAACACCTGCATTTGACTGCATTCCTGCACCAACGATAGAAACCTTTGCAACATTCTTGTTGACATCTATGCTCTCAAACTTGCCTATGTTGTTCTTGATGATCTCCTCTGCTTTGTCTGCATTCTCATCACTACATGTGAATGTAATATCCTTTGTTCCATGTCTTCCTACTGACTGCAGTATCATATCTATATTGATGTCATTCTTTGCAAGCAGGTTGAAAAGCTTGAATGCAACACCCGGTGTGTCCTCTAATCCTACAACTGCCACTCTCGCTGAATCTGCATCCGCTGCAACTCCACTAACTAACATCTTCTCCATTCCAGTATCCTCCTTAACTATTGTACCCTCTGAAAAATTGAGACTTGAACGAACAACCAGCTGAACACCGAACTTCTTTGCAAGCTCAACTGAACGGTTGTGCAGAACGCCTGCTCCAAGTGTAGCAAGCTCAAGCATCTCATCGTATGTTATCGTATCCAGCTTACGTGCGGTCTTTACCTTACGTGGATCTGCTGTATATACTCCATCCACATCTGTGTATATCTCACACGCATCAGCGTTAAGTGCCGCTGCAAGTGCAACAGCTGTTGTATCTGAACCACCACGACCAAGAGTTGTGTAATCGTCATACTTGTTAATTCCCTGGAATCCTGTGACAATAACTATCTTTCTCTGCTCCAGCTCATGTCTTATTCTCTCAACATCGATTCTCTTCAGACGCGCATTGCCATACACTGAAGTTGTATGCATTGCCACCTGGAATGCGTTCAGAGAGATTGCAGGAACTTTAAGAGAATTCATAGCCATAGCCATAAGCGATACGGACATCTGTTCACCTATTGTAAAAAGCATATCCATCTCTCTCTTAGGTGGATTCTCATTTACCTGCTTAGCCATATCTATCAGCTCATCTGTGTATTTACCCATCGCAGACAGAACTACGACTACGTCGTTCCCCCTCTGCCAGTCCTCAATACATCTTTTGGCCACGTTAAAGATTCTTTCGGTATTTCCAACAGAAGTACCACCAAACTTCTTTACTATTAACATATTGTCCTCCTGATCGCTCATTTGAAAATTTGTATATTTAACTCTTCACCGGAGCGGTCCGGTAAAAAGAAATAAGCCTTTTGTAAAATACCGCAATTCGACTAGGATTGCAAGGTCATTGAATAATATTGTACTAATCCAGCACTCTAAGAGCACTCTTGACACCAATCTTATTGCAACATGCCTCAAATTCACCCTCTGTGATCACTGCTGTAACAAATGCCTTTTCATCGAGATCAGAATCGACATACTCAACATCACCAAATACCGCCTTGATGGCAGCCTCATTCTTCTCATCTGTTCTGACAAAGAATCTGCTCTCTGAGTCCGCAAATGTACCCATCTCAAGTTCTTCGTCCTCCCATATGATAGGAACATGTCTTCCCGCATTCTTCACTGCATCAATAACGTCTGATACAACCGCAGACGCTGTTGGAAGCTTTCCGGCGCCCTTGCCGTAGAACATTACGTCGTCAAGTGCATTACCATGTACAAGTATGCCATTGTATACATCATCTATCTTTGCCAGCGGATTGTCATGTGGAAGCATGACCGGGGCAACATATGAATATAGCTTGCCGTCTGTTTTTCTGGTTGTTCCGACAAGTTTTACAGAGTAACCCATCTTATCCGCATACTTGAAATCATCTGTTGTTATCCTGGTTATTCCCTCCATATGTATCCTGTTGTAATCCAGGTTCTTGCCATATACGAGAGATGTAAGTATAGCTATCTTTCTACACGCATCGCCACCCTCTACATCAGCCTCAGGATTGCGCTCCGCATATCCGAGCTCCTGTGCCTGCTTCAGCACTGTCGCATAGTCAGCCCCCTCTTTATCCATCTTGGTTAGGATGTAATTCGTTGTACCATTGAGTATTCCTGTGATCTCCGTAACATCATCCGCAGTTATGGATGTGTTAAGTGGTCTTATAACAGGAATTCCACCGCCTGCTGATGCTTCAAAGAAGAAATTGATATTGCTCTCTCTGGCAATCTTTATAAGCTCAGGTCCATGAACGGCCACAAGCTCCTTGTTGGAGGTTGCCACACTCTTTCCGGCAAGCAGGCACTTCTTGACAAATGTATATGCAGGCTCAACACCTCCCATAACCTCCACAACGACGCTTATATCATCATCGTTAAGTATATCTTCAAAATCATGGGTGAGAATGTTCTCGACAGGATCCCCAGGAAACTTCCTGAGATCAAGCACTCTCTTAACGTTTATCTCCTGTCCAGCTCTCTTGTTAACAATATCATGGTTGGTGTTAATCACTTCCACAACTCCTGAACCCACTGTACCATAACCTAATACTGCTATATTCACCATGTTTTTATCTCCTTCTTATCTCCTTTTTCTGCATAATAATGCAAGTTTAGTACGTCATTACTTTATCAGTATAAAGCGTCATTGTCAAAGACTAATTTCTTATCATCAAATGACTCTCATGTGCTGCTACACCTCAACCTTATTCACCCATTTGAGATAGGCTGTCATAAATCCATCAAGATCTCCATCGAGAACCGCCGATACATTTGAATTCTCATAGGATGTACGTTTATCCTTGACCATGGTATACGGTTGGAGCACATACGATCTTATCTGACTTCCAAAACCATTGTCAGTTACCTCTCCGCGGATGTCCGAAATCTTCTCCAGATTCTCCTGTTTCTTCAATAGATAAAGTTTGGACTTCAGCATCTGCATAGCCTTATTCTTGTTCATGAGCTGTGATCTCTCATTCTGGCACTGAACAACTATACCGGTAGGATAATGTGTGATTCTGATGGCCGATGATGTCTTATTGATATGCTGGCCACCTGCGCCGCTCGATCTGTAGGTATCTATCCTTATATCTTCATCCCTGATCTCTATCTCCAAATCCTGCTCTATATCCGGTATGACATCACAGGATGCAAACGAAGTCATTCTTTTGCCGGCCGAATTGAATGGTGATATTCTTACCAGTCTGTGCACTCCCTTCTCTGACTTGAGATATCCGTACGCATGCTGCCCATTTATCTGAATGGTCACAGACTTTATACCAGCCTCATCGCCCTCAAGGAAATCGAGCACCTCAACACTCATGCCGTGCTTTTCTGCCCATCTGGTATACATTCTGTACAACATACTCGCCCAGTCGCAGGACTCCGTTCCGCCCTCTCCTGAATGGAGTGTGAGTACCGCATTACAGTCATCAAACTCGTCAGTGAAGAGAAGATTTATCCTATACTCCTCAAATTCCTTCGTAAATATATCTATCTGCTCCCCTATCTCAGGCACAAGACTCGGATCATTCTCCTCCTCCGCCATCAGGATCAGTGTATCTATATCCACATAGTCATTTTCAAGCTTCTTATAGTTTTCAACCAGATCCTGAAGTCCCTTCAGTTCCTTCGATACCTCACGGGATCTGTCGATATCATCCCAGAAATCCGGCTGTTCCATCTCATAATTAAGCTTTGCTATTCTGTCTGTCTTGTTTTCAATGTCAAGGGATGACTTGACCTCCCCCAAGGGATCCCTATAGGAGGCCATCGTCGCCCTGAACTCATCCAATTCTATCACTTGGTTTCTCCTGTATCACGTATTTATGCGTTCTTACCGCAGCAGTTCTTATACTTCAGACCGCTTCCGCATGGACAGAGATCATTTCTGCCTATCTTCTTGGCTTTCTTTACAGGTCCCCTTGACACTGTGTCATCCTTATTGGTTCCTGTAACCTTATTCACCTCTTCACGCTCAATCTTCTGCTCAACCTTTATTCTGAGAAGAAGCTTTACAGTATCCTCACGGATCGCTGCTGTCATGTCATTGAACATGTCATATCCTGCGAATTTGTATTCTACAACAGGATCTCTCTGGCCAAGTGATCTAAGTCCGATTCCCTGTCTCAGATTATCCATGTCGTCGATATGATCTGTCCACTTTCTATCTATAGTCTTGAGGAGTATAACTCGCTCGATCTCTCTCATCTGATCAGGATCACCGATCTCTTCCTCCTTGGCAGCATAGAGCTCAAGAGCTTCATTGTACAGTCTGTCCTTCAGCTCGCTGATATCTGCCTTTTTGATCTCCTCTTCGGTAAGTGTAACCGGCTCAGCAAATGGAACTATGCCCCTTATCATGTCATCCAGCTCTACCTGATTCCAATCCTCAGGTGCTGTCTCTGATGAGCATACCTGATCTACTGCTGCATTTATATCATCCTTTATCATCTTGAGGATAACCTCGTGCATGTTCTCGCCGTCAAGAACTCGTCTACGCTCCTTGTAAATGATCTCTCTCTGCTCGTTGTTAACACGGTCATACTCAAGAAGATTCTTTCTTATGGCAAAGTTGTTACCCTCGATCTTCTTCTGTGCCTTCTCTACGAAGTTGGAAATAGTCTTATGCTCTATCTCCTCGCCCTCAGGTATCTTAAGGGTATCGTACACTGACATAACTCTCTCTGATCCGAAAAGTCTCATCAGATCATCTTCCAGTGACAGATAGAACTTTGACTCTCCCGGATCTCCCTGTCGTCCTGAACGTCCACGGAGCTGATTATCGATACGTCTGCTCTCGTGTCTCTCTGTACCGATGATCCTGAGTCCTCCGAGCTCTGCAACACCCTCGCCGAGCTTGATATCAGTACCACGTCCTGCCATGTTAGTCGCGATGGTTACCGCATTCTTCTGTCCAGCGTCTGCAACTATCTCAGCCTCAAGCTCGTGGAACTTGGCATTGAGCACCTTGTGAGGTATCTTTCTCTTGGACAGCATATGACTGAGTTCCTCTGATGCGTCGATATTGATCGTACCGACAAGCACCGGCTGTCCCTTTCTGTAACTTATATTAATCTGCTCAACGATCGCATTGAGCTTTTCTTTCTTAGTCTTAAATATAGAATCCGGCTGATCTATTCTCTGTATAGGTCTGTTCGTAGGAATGACAACAACGTCCATTCCATAGATCTCTCTGAACTCCTCTTCCTCTGTCTGGGCTGTACCTGTCATACCTGCCTTCTTGTCAAACATGTTGAAGAAGTTCTGGAATGTGATCGTTGCAAGAGTCTTGCTCTCTCTCTTGACCTTTACATTCTCCTTTGCCTCTATAGCCTGATGCAGACCATCTGAGAATCTACGTCCGGGCATGATACGTCCGGTAAACTCATCAACGATGAGTACCTCATCATCCTTCACCACATAATCTCTGTCTCTGAACATGAGGTTATGTGCACGGAGTGCCAGGATGATATTGTGCTGGATCTCCATGTTCTCAGGGTCTGAGAGGTTGTCAATATGGAAGAATTGCTCTACCATCTTCACACCATTTGCAGTGAGCATGACGTACTTGTCCTTCTCATTTACAAGGAAATCTCCATCCTCCTCTATCTCTGTCTTCATGAGCATATCCATCTTGGATATCTCTCCATCACCCTCACCTCGCTTCATCTGTCTCGCAAGGTAATCACACATCTTGTAGAGCTCTGTAGACTTGCCGCTCTGACCGGATATGATAAGAGGAGTACGTGCCTCATCGATAAGAACTGAATCCACCTCATCGATTACACAGTAGTGAAGATCTCTCAGAACAAGCTTCTCCTTGTAGATTACCATGTTATCTCTCAGGTAATCGAAACCGAGCTCGTTGTTGGTAACATATGTAATATCGCAGTTATACGCCTCACGTCTCTCGTCTGTTGTGGAACTGTTGAGTATGATTCCTACCTTAAGTCCGAGGAATTCATGCACCTGCCCCATCCATTCAGCATCTCGCTTTGCCAGGTAGTCGTTGACAGTTACAACATGGACACCCTTTCCTTCAAGGGCATTCAGATAAGCAGGAAGTGTTGATACAAGTGTCTTTCCTTCTCCCGTTCTCATCTCTGCGATTCTTCCCTGATGGAGAACTATTCCTCCTATGAGCTGTACCCTGTAATGCTTCATTCCAAGTACACGGTATGCAGCCTCTCTCACAACCGCAAATGCTTCTACCAATATATCGTCTAACGTCTCGCCGGCAGCAAGTCTGTCCTTAAACTCTTGTGTCTTGCCCCTCAGCTCTTCATCTGAAAGTGCCTGCATCTTCTCGTCGAGTGCCTCTATCGCATCAACTATAGGATTGATCTTTTTCAATTCCTTCTCGCTGTGCGTTCCAAATATTTTCTCAAACAAACCCATGTTGTTTTTGACCTCCTAGCTATCGTTATTCAGGGTACATTCTAACATCATATGACATTTATATCAAGCAAAAAGGAGACCTTCTATAACCGAAAGTCTCCTTTAAAATACTATATTCAATTATCATCGGCACTTATATTAACCGTGCTTTTGCCAATATCTGATCTTAATATTCAGGCTCGATGATTCCGTATGTGCCGCCCTTTCTCTTGTATACGACATTGACCTCATCTGACTCTGCATTCCTGAATACATAGAAATTATGTCCAAGCAGATCCATCTGGATACATGCATCCTCTGGATACATAGGTTTTACTTCGAACTTCTTAGTTCTCACGATCTTGATATCGTCATCATCCTCAACGTCCTCGTCGACAAATGCATCGTTCAGGTATGCTACATTCTGCTCCTTGTCAATGAGCTTCTTACGATGCTTGGTAACCTGTCTCTCAATAACCTCTACAACGAGATCGATCGAAACATACATGTCATCACTAACCTGCTCGGCTCTGATGATATGTCCCTTCATAGGAATCGTTACCTCTATCTTCTGTCTATCTTTCTCAACGCTGAATGTGACCTGTGCGCCAGTATCAGCCGCAAAGTACTTCTCAAGCTTTGAGAGCTTGTCCTGTACTGCATTTCTAAGTCCTTCTGTAACTTCAATGTTCTTACCGCTGATTATGTAATTCATGATGCCCAACTCCTTCTTTTTTGGATATGATCCAAATTGATATGACCATTATACCACAACGAGTCTTTTTTTCAATATATTTGACGTATTTTTATGTGCATATTGACAACTTTATTTATTTTCGCTGTCATGTTTTCGCCATTTTACACAAAAAGCGCACATGTATACCATGTGCGCTTCAATGTATTCATTATACCCTATTATATACAGCTTGTCTACTGTCCTATGATTCTGACTGCACAGAGCGGATCTCTGTAGAATGCAGAGGATATCTTGATACCGGTCTCCTCTGTGCTGGCATGTACTATCATTCCGTCTCCGATATATATAGCGCAGTGCTCTATAGAGCTGTCTCCATAGAAAAGTATGTCTCCAGGCTCAAGACTTGAAGTGTCTACTCTTGTTCCATACTGTGACTGTGCTCCCGCTGAGTGTGGAAGTGAATATCCAAACTGAGCGTATACAGCCATGACAAAGCCTGAACAGTCAGCTCCATCCGTAAGGCTCGATCCGCCATATACATATGGATTACCCACAAACTGTGTTGCAAAGTTCGCAAGGTCTATTCCTGTCTGGCCGCTCGGTGCCACTACATTGTTCTGTGAATCGTCTGAATCGCTGCTGTCAGATGATGTGTCGTCTGATGTATCCGATGACTGATCTGCAGAATCTGTATCCGGCTGATCTGGCGTGTAGGAATCATCCTCTGTGCTCTGGCTGTCATCTGATGCGTCCTCAGCTTCTGCCTCGTCTGCGCTCTCCTGTTCCTGTCTTGCCTGCTCCTCTGCCGCCTTTTCTTCCGCAGCCTTCGCATCAAGCTCTGCCTGGATCTGCTCCATGGACTTGGCAGTTGCAAATGCATATGTATCATCTACAAATTCAGTGCTGACATAACCATTCGTCTCGTCGTCAAGTGCTATCTGCACCCATTTATCATCCTGTGATATGACATCAAAGCTCTGGCCTGATCCAACCTGTGTTATACAGTCGGAGTTCACATCAGCCTCTGTTCTTACGTTGAGTGTCTCTGTATTGACAGTTACCTGCTTCGGACAGTTCGCCTCGGCATAGGCTCCCGCATCATCTCCAAAAAGAAGCAGGTCATTCCTTATATATCCTGTACAGTCACCTGATGTGACCTTGGTCCACTCCTTGCCCTTCTTCTCTATGGTTGCTATTCCATTGTTCCCTATGATACCAACTACATCTGAATCAGTTCCGGCTCCCGATCTTATATTCACATAATCCTCGGTGGCAACAAGACACTTATCCTTGAAATCAGGATATTTCACCTTGTTCTCTTCGCTTGTCTTGTCCTTCTTAGCCTCCGCAGCATTCTTTCCTGCGGATGCTGTAGTCTTCTGTGCATCTGTGGACGTTGCCGCCTTTGCAGCATCGCCTGCGTTTTTATCATTGCCCGCAAGGGTGTTAGCATATCTGTCAAATGCAGATGAAATACCTACAGTTGAATCGCTGTATATCTGTCCCGCGCTCACCGTTCCTATGGAAGTGGTGATCATCATTCCTGCCGCTGCAGCAACAACTATAGTCTTCTTAAATGACTTTGCTTTAGACATTATAAAAAACCTCCTGTGCTGATCTTAACGCAACAATTATTACATCTTTGTTACAAATCTATTGTAGTATAGCAATAATGATTACATTTGTCAACACAGGAGGCGTTGTTTTATACGTTTGTATTTATTTTTTGTTACATATTTGTTACATATACTAGTTTGAAATTACAACTCCATCCTCGCCATTTACAGTAACTATAGCGCCAGACTTAAGTATCTTGGTCGCGTTCTGTGCACCCAGGATAACAGGTATGTCACGGCTGAGTCCGACTATGGCAGCATGTGAATTGCCACCGTTCTTCTCACACACGATCGCAGATGCAGTCTTGAGCTGATCCATGATCCTGTTGCTGGTCTCATTTATGACGATTATGTCTCCATCCTTATAGTTCTTGATGAGCTCATCCTCTGACTCGCATACACAGAGCGGTGCGGTTGCAGATCTCTCATTTATAGAGAAGCCCTTTACAAGGATATGTCCTACAACGTGTACCTTTATCAGGTTTGTCGTGCCGGTCACGCCAAGTGGGACTCCGGCGGTGATTACAGTCACCTCACCGTCCTTAACATAGCCGTGCTTCTTTGCCGCATCAACAGCATGCTCGAAGAGATCGTCAGTGTTGTTCTCCTCACCTATAAGAAGAGGCTGAACTCCCCATGAAAGATTGATCTGTCTGGCAACCTTCTTAACAGGGGTACATCCGATGATCGGACATTTTGGTCTGTACTTTGAGAGCATTCTCGCTGTCTTTCCTGACTTGGTAACAGTGATGATGGCTGCCGCTGCAAGGTCTATGGCCGTTGTACATGTCGCATGTGATATAGCACTCGTTATATCAGGATTCTGCACCGCATCCCTGTTGAAGAATCTCTTGTTGTAATCTATGTCTCGCTCTGCTCTCTCTGCGATGGTCTTCATGGTGTGAAGAGCCTCAACCGGATACTTGCCCGCTGCGGTCTCTCCTGAGAGCATGATTGCACTTGTTCCGTCATATATGGCATTTGCAACATCTGTCGCCTCTGCTCTGGTAGGTCTTGGATGTATCATCATGGAGTCAAGCATCTGTGTAGCTGTTATGACCTGCTTGTCCGCATTGTATACCTTCTTGATGATCATCTTCTGGATGATAGGCACATCCTCAAGAGGTATCTCAACACCCATATCTCCTCTTGCGACCATGATTCCATCGGACACTCTGATTATGTCGTCTATATTGTCAACGCCCTGCATATTCTCAATCTTGGCGATGATATTGATATTGTCACACTCATACTCGTCAAGGATCTTCCTGATCTCAAGTATATCGTCGGCTGATCTTACAAATGATGCAGCGATGAAATCGAAATCATTCTCAATACCAAAGATTATATCCGCCCTGTCTACATCGCTTATGTATGGCATGGTGAGGTTAACTCTTGGAACATTTACACCCTTGTGGTTTGATACAGGTCCGCCATTCTCCACGCGGCACACGATATCTTTATCAGTAACCTTCTCTATCTTCATATTTATAAGGCCGTCATCGATGAGTATGGTATCTCCCGGCTTGACATCGTTCACAAGATTCTTGTATGTAATGGATACCTTTGCCTGGTCGCCCACCACATCCTCTGTCGTCAGTGTAAATGTCTGTCCTTCTACGAGTTCAACCTTGCCCTCCTTGAAGTCCCCAACTCTTATCTCCGGGCCCTTAGTATCAAGCAGTGTTGCAACCGGAAGTCCAAGCTCCTCACGAAGCTTCTCCACTCTGTCCTTGTTCTTCCTGTGCTGGGCATGATCACCATGAGAAAAATTGAATCTGGCAACATCCATCCCCTCGATCATGAGCTTTCTGAGCACCTCATCATCGTCCGTCGCCGGTCCCAATGTACAAATTATCTTTGTCTTTCTCAAATTCATATGAATACTCCTCCTACTGTTTTATATATTGTATTTGAATGTGTCTTCTATAATTATTTACCTTTGCTCATACTGGGAAAATTCCTGCGCCAGATCATTCTGTTCTACCTGTGCCGGATCTTCCTGTGGATCGTCATCCGGGTTATTCTTATGATACTGTGATACAGCGGCAAATATGTATATCACAGATATGAAAAGCGCCAGCATCCCCATCGTTCTCTTCGCCGGCCATATGTATGTTGCAATGACCATCATGAGGAAATACCATAATAACCTTATATATATGGCAGATTTGTAAATAGTGCCAAATGATACCTCGATCTTCTTCATGGATGCCGCTATCAGTCCCGCTACCGTTATGAGCAGTGACCAGAACAACGTGAGCACAAATCCAACAATTATCTGCAATACCCATGCAAGCACAAGCACTGGTGTGTCGAGCTTATTTATGAGATTGATCACATCCTGCTTTGTAACAGCCTTGAATCCATATGTCTCATTCAGGGATTCATATATATCCTTACATCTTATGATCTGTGTTCTTCCTGAGTTATATGTGAGTATCTCATCCGCTGATATGATGAATACGGTACGATACCCGCCGTCTGCAGCAAGGTCTCTTGCAACAGCTTCATCCACTTTCGTCTTCGATGTGTCGATCTTTATGTAGGACATGTTCTCATCATCCGACCAGTCGAATGTCCCATCGTAGTAAAAGCCATCTCCGGTCAGTGAAAAATCCTCCATATTCCGGTCTATCCTGTCCGCAAACCTTCCGCCGCCAAACAACTGGTTATATGGAATAAAGAATATCACCAGATAAGTCAGTGTGCTCATGATAAATGTTATCAGCATCGCCGATGACATCCGTCCAAATCGTCCATTTCTGTAATAAGCTTCCGGTTTTGCGACACCTACGAACATGTTCTTCAACGCGCCTAAAAATCCAACTCTTTTTTTATCATCCAACAGTTATTGTCCTCCAAATTTCATATGCCTGCTAATTATAACATAGACTTTATGTATTTAATATGAAAAACATCAACCTTTACCGACTTTTTTCTTGTTTTTCATTCAGGCTTTATGTTTTAGCTGGATTTTAATAAGCATTTTGTAATATATTCGTAACAAATCAGTGCAGTTTTATTGACTTTTCATAGCGTACATTATATTATGTAAACTGTGCTCAAAACTTTTTACAAAACGGGAGGAATTCATGATTATCAGAAAATTTACTAGGATAATTCTGGGCGCTGCTCTGGGTATAAGTGTATTCGCATTTGCCGGCAACGTGCCCGAAACAGCCTATGCCGCAAACATGTCCGACATAAGCGTTACATCAACGAGGGAGGATGTACAGCAGGTGGTGGACGATGGAAACTTCGACTACACAGAGCTTGACGGTACAGAGATCGATCACATATACGAGTTGTATAATAACGATCCCGAAACCATCAAACAGCTCCAGCGTCAATCCGATTACAACGCCACCGGCGATATAGCTACGCTGAGTGCCAGATATACCCACTCTTCCATGTTCGATGGCTACAAAGTCATCAAGGGCATAGACGTATCCGAGTGGAACGGCGACAACATCAACTGGAAAAAGGTTAAAGCCGCAGGAATATCCTACGCATTCATACGTGTGGGCGGACGCTACTACGGTTCAGGAAAATATTTCATCGATTCTACATACAAGGATAATATCAAAAATGCACTGAATGCAGGTGTTGACGTGGGTGTGTACTTCTACTCACAGGCCATCAGCACATCGGAGGCCAAGACAGAAGCCAAATACACTACCGACCTGATCTCAGGCTACAACATAACTTATCCCGTTGTCATGGATTATGAATACGCATGGGAAGATGGAGGTCTGAGCGGTCGTCTGTACAACGCCCACCTTTCCAAGAGTGCAGCTACACATGTCATAAAAGCATTCTGTGCGGCAGTTGAATCAAAGGGCTACGTAGGCATGATCTACGCCAGCAAGACTGTCATCACAGACGACATGAACGCATCTTCGATCGCACAGTCATATCCTATATGGAATGCCCAGTACAACGACACGGACACTCTCACAGTGAAACATTCATACTGGCAGTACAGCGACGTCGGCAAGGTGTCAGGAATCAGCAATGCAACTGATATGAATTTCAGATATGTCAAATCTCCTGCCGCGCCTTCATCTCTGACACAGTCAGCGTGCACAGACTCCACTATCACACTGACATGGACGAAGATCCCTGAGGTCTATGCTTACCAGATCGTGCGTTACGACAGCTCCGAAGATAAATATGTCTCCGTGGGAACTGCCAAGGGTGCCGGAACGACTACATTTACAGATAAGAATCTTCAGGACGGTAAAAAGTATACATACAAGGTACGCGGATATTACAAATTGAGCTCAGGAGCCATCTACGGAACCTACTCAGCAGAGTGTACCGGCATTACAATAGCTGATACCATAGAGAACTTTGCGGCTGCAGTTACAGCGCCTACATCTGTAAAACTTTCATGGTCACCTATCCCTGCAGCAACAGGATACAGAGTATACAGAAGCAACGGTTCATCAGGCAGCTACGAGACGATTGCCACGACCAATTCACCTGACGACTGCGAGGTTACCGACAGCCAGCTCAATCCTGGCACAAAATATAACTACAAGGTACGCGCATACACAACAACTGATACCAACACCATCTGGCACGTTCTATCAGATGCCAAGACCATAACCACCGACCCAGGCGAGGTTACAGGGCTCAAGATCACTTCAGCCTACACAAGCTCACTTACACTGAAGTGGAATAAGCAGGAAAATGTTGACGGATACATCGTATATGTATGGGAGCCATCCAATGCTACTTGGACAAGGCTTGCAAAGATCTCTTCCAAGTCTACTGACACATACACACACAAGGGACTTCCTCATTCAACTGAGTACAGCTACACGGTATGTGCATATTACAAGAAAAATGGAACATACCACTACACAGAGACAGCCAGCGCAGTGAGCGGATTTACCGGACCTGCTGTTCCTTCCCAGATCGCAACCGCATCAAGGACAGCCAATTCCGTGACCATAAGATGGACACAGATATCTGATGCCACAGGCTACACGGTATACAAATATAATACGTCCAGCAAGTCATTTGAGCAGGTGGCACGTATCAGCGGAAGCAGCAACAGAACATACACATTTACAGGACTTAAAGCCGGAACAGAATACAAATTTGGAGTGAGAGCATACACAGAGCGGAATGGATTCACAGGCTTCAGTGACCGCAAGGATTTCAGCTCCTGCACTCTCCCGGCAACCTTTACATCATCCTTCAAATACACACCACTTGGATCGCAGAGATTCCTCCAGTGGTCAAAGCTGTCATACGCTGACGGCTACATCGTATACAAGTATGATCAGAAGGCAAACAAATACACAAGAGTTAAGAAGATAACATCCAACAAGACAAATTTCTGTTTTGTTCCTAACCTCAGAAGAGGCTACGGTTACCGTGTTCTTGCTTACATGAAGTACAACGGCAAGATATACTACGGTGCAATTTCAAAAGCACCGATCAAGAATACATCTCTTACCGGAACGATCACTGACAGCAGCGTAAACCTCCGTGCAAAAGCCGGAACAAACAGCAGAGTAGTCAGAACGCTTGCAAGGGGTTCAAAGGTCAAGATCTCCGGCTACGCAAAGTCTGGAAGATATATCTGGTATAAGGTCACATACACCAGAGGCTCCAGAAAATATACGGGCTATATAAGATCTGATTTCATACGTGTCAAGTAATTCTGATTCTTATACAATTAAAATAGGGAAAAGCATACATACTATGTATCTCCTGCTTTTCCCTATTTTTTTTATATTTTTTCTCAATATTTTTCTCATGCAGGCCTTTTATTAATAATATTTTAATAATCTTTTTGTAATATAATCGTAACATTTGTATTAGGAGGCTTACATGAGAATAAAACGATTATCTAAACAACTTTTTATTATTTCCCTTGGAATATTTATACTGACTGCGGCAGATAATATCTTCGACTCTGCCACAGTATACGCGGCTGACACCTCCACCATCTCAACATCATCGACCAGATCTGAGGTCCAGGAGGTTGTGGATGAAGGTAACTTTGACTACACTCAGTTGAGCGATGCCGAGATCGACCACATATATAGTCTTTACGGCAACGATCCTGAGACGATAAGGCAGTTGCAAAAGCAGTCAGACAGCGCTAATCCTTATGGTGTTGCCACGCTCTCATCGACAACATATACACACGCATCCCAGTTCAAGAACTCCACTGTCATGAAGGGGATAGATGTATCGGAGTGGAACGGTTCCATCAACTGGAGAAAGGTAAAATCCAGCGGCGTTACATTTGCCTTTATCAGGGCTGGAGGAAGGTACTATGGCTCAGGTGCATATTTCGTCGACTCCAAATTTGCTGAGAATGTCAAGAATGCAACTGCGGCAGGGATTGATGTCGGAGCGTACTTCTACTCTCAGGCCATAAACGCCACCGAGGCCAGGCAGGAGGCGGCATACACCTTGAACATCGTATCCTCTTACAACCTGACACTTCCCATCGTCATGGACTACGAATACGCATGGGAGGGTGGACTGACCGGCAGGCTCTACAATGCGCACCTGTCCAAAAGTGCTGCCACCACGGTCATCAACACTTTTTGCAGTACAGTGGAAGCAAGCGGCTACGTGGGCATGCTGTATGCGAGCAAAAGTGTTATAACCGATGACATGAAGATCACCAGTATAAACAACAAATACCCGATATGGAATGCGCAGTACAACGATTCAGACACGCTGACCGCCACTCATTCATATTGGCAGTACGATGACAACGGAACCGTCGCCGGAATAAGCTATCCGACGGATCTCGATTTCAAATATGTAAATACACCGGCAGCACCTACAGAACTCACATTTAAGTCATCGACCAACTCATCCATAACCCTCACATGGAATAAGGTTCCGGAGGTATATGGTTATCAAATAGTTCGTTACGATGAGGCCGAAGGAAAATATGTGTCGATCGGAACAACAAAGGGGGCTGGAACTCTGACCTACACTGATAACGGTCTCACCAGCGGTAAAAAATATACCTACATGGTGCGCGGATACCATAAATTAAATACCGGCACTGTATACGGAGCTTACTCGCAAGAATATAGCTGCACCGCCACCTATGCAGAAGCTGTAACTGCATCGACAGATCCTGAACCTCCAATCTTCGATACCGCCCCGGACATGCCTACCCAGGCCGCAATAGCAGACAGGACTTCCAGTTCCATTAATGTCCGCTGGAGCAAGATTTCCGGAGTCACAGGCTATTTCGTGTACAAATACAACACGTCCACTGGTAAATATGACAGAATTGCAAGATGCATAGGCGACGAATCCAGAAGTTATAACTTTACCGGACTTTCTCCCGCCACAACATACAAATTCGGCGTGAGGGCGTATTATGAATACAACGGTGTGATCATGTACAGCAACCGCCTGGAGTTCAGCAAATGTACAAAGCCACGAACCTTTACATCTTCATTTAAGTATACTCCTATCGGTTCGTATCGCTGTCTGCACTGGCAGAAGCTTTCAAATGTATCCGGCTACATCATATACAAATATGATATTGCCCATAACAAATACACAAGAGTAAAGAAAATATCCTCTTACAAAACAACCAGTTGTATACTTCCTGCTTTGAAGAGTGGCTTCGGCTACAGGATTCTTGCATATAAGAATGTCAATGGTTCGATAGTATATGGCGACATTTCAAAAGCTCCCGCAAAAGCCAGCTCATTGAGCGGAACAGTCATTGACAGCCAGGTCCGTCTCAGGGCAGGGGCAGGAACCAACAAACGTATCATCCGGGAACTTGCCAGAGGATCAAAGGTCAAGATCAGCGGCTGCAAATATTCCGGCAAGAATGCGTGGTATAAGATCACTTACACCAAGGGCTCAAAGAAATACACCGGATATGTAAGATCCGATTTCATAAGAATAAACTAGTCTTAATTCAAACAACAAAATAGGCATCATACCTGATCAGGTATGACGCCTATTTTGTATCTATCATAATGATCGTCTGTTAGCGGAAACTATTTCACAACCTTGAATGAAGCCTTTACATAGCCATCTGCATAAAGCACAAGCTCTCTGCCATTGCTGCCCCACATGAGCTCTTCCTCTGCGTATGAAGGCTCTACAAACTTAACATCAAGTCTCTTCAGGTCCTCGTGTGCACATGCTGCTGTGCGGAGGAGCAACATTCCCTGAACTACAGGATGGTCTGTGAGGTGGATCTTATTCTCGTCTCCTGTCTCCTTGCTGAATGCATAAACCTCTTCCTTTGTAAATGTGTGGAATGGCTTCTCGTCCTCATAATCCGTCTTCTCCACTCTCTTGATCTCCTTCTCCTTGTCTGATGCCTTTACGAGTGTGATGGTCATCTTCTCAACAGGAGTCTCTTCTCCCTCTACCTTTCCAAGGATAGAGAGTATGTACATGAATGCGTTCTCCTTAACATCACCATACTCATATGTAATGCTGTCGGCAGCCTCTGCCTTCTCTCTGTCTACTGTGTAGGATATCTTGCCTATGAATGCGCCCTGATATGTGGATGCATCCATGTCTGTCATCTTTGTTCCAAGTCCCATGATCCTGTCATAAATCTTCATATACTTCTCCTTCTAAAACTTATTCTGCATGTTATATTCTCTTATTTGCGTGCAGTTAATCCTTCTCATCCAATTGCCTTGCGCACGGAGCACCTACTAATGTCTATGAATGTTTTCTGTCCGTGACAAATCCGTTTCTTCTTATCATGTCAAAGTCAAGGTCAAATGATGTGCCATCGGTGGTCAGGAAGTCACCGCTTATGACCGCATTTGCCCCGGCTGCAAGTGCAGCCTCGCCGTTGTCCTCATATCTTCCTCTTCCAGCCGCAAGCCTTATCATGACTTGGGGCATGACAAATCTGTATACTGCTATCGTTCTGACGTACTCCTCCTCAGTGAGAGGTGTCTTGTCATAGAATGGCGTCCCCTCCCTCGGATTGAGGAGGTTCATCGGAACCGAATCCACGCCAAGCTCTCTAAGTTCAAATGCAAGCGCCACCCTGTCCTCAAGTGTCTCGCCCATGCCGAACAGACTGCCACTGCACACCATGAGTCCCGCAGCCTTTGCAGCGCGTATTGTCGCCTTCTTCTGTTCCTGGGTGTGACTGGTGCACACCTCCGGAAAATATGCAGGTGATGTCTCAAGGTTATTGTGTATCATTGTAAGTCCCGCACCCTTAAGCTTCGTAAAGTCCTCCTGATCCAGCAGGCCAAATGACGCGCATATGTTGATATCCACATTGTCGTGTATATCCTTGACCGTTTTCTCAGCAAGCTCAACCTCCCGCTTTGAAAGTCTCCTGCCCTCAGCCACAAGGCAGTACCTGAAGCTTCCCTTGTCATAGTCAATCGATGCACCCTCAGTAACCGCTTCATTACCAAGCAGATTTATCTCTGGTATATCCTTCTTCGCTATCCTGGACTGTGCACAGTATCTACAGTTCTCTGTGCATCTGCCCTCCTTCACGCTTATGACCGAACACACATCGCACCGGTCTCCGCAGAAATACTCTCTTATCTCATTTGCTGAAGCCGCCAGTATATCCAGATCCTCATGTGCAAGCTTTAGAGCCTCATCATATGTGATCTCCGCTCCACCATTCAGCACGCGGTTCTTAAGCTCCTCTACATACTCTCTGCCCATATGATTCCTACCTCTTTTCTGTAAAGTTCCCAGTTTCATCTGGTCTTCAGCCCTTGTGTATGTAAATCACAGAATCTGCCGGATGTCTGCAGTGTCTACCGCCCATCTGACAGTTCATATGTATATATGGAAAGAGCCTGCCACCGGCAGGCTCCCCCATCTGTATATAACTCTCTATATCTTTCACAGATATTTAGTATCAGCTATTTATCTTGTGTTCTCTGTTATGTCTCCAAATGATCACATTAGGATTACAGCGCAGCCTTGATCTGCTTGTAGATACCCTCGGCATCAAGCTCATACTTGTGAAGCAGTTCCTTTGCAGGGCCTGACTCACCAAATGTATCTCTCACACCGATCCTTGTCAGCTTTGTAGGACACTTCTCAGCAAGCACCTCTGCAACAGCACTTCCGAGACCACCTATGATGGAGTGCTCCTCAACTGTGAACACTCTTCCTGTCTTCTGAGCTGTCTCAGCGATGATATCCTCATCGATAGGCTTGATAGTGTGGATGTTGATGAGTTCAGCATCTATACCGTCAGCAGCGAGCATATCCACAGCCTTCACAGCCTCAGATACACAAAGTCCTGTAGCTATGATAGATATGTCCTTGCCGTCCTTGAGCTTAACCCCTTTGCCGATCTCAAACTTGTATGTGCTCTCATCATTGAGTACTGGAACTGCCAGTCTTCCGAATCTGAGGTATACAGGTCCTACATACTCATATGCAGCCTTGACTGCTGCTCTGGCCTCTACATCATCACATGGGTTAATGACAACCATGCCTGGTATCTCTCTCATGAGTGCGATATCCTCACAGCACTGATGTGTTGCTCCATCCTCACCTACTGAGATTCCTGCGTGGGTTGCACCGATCTTCACATTCAGATGTGGATATCCGATAGTATTTCTCACCTGCTCAAATGCACGTCCTGCAGCGAACATTGCAAATGAACTCATAAATGGAACGTATCCGCATGTTGACATTCCGGCAGCTATTCCTGCCATGTTCGCCTCCGCGATGCCACAGTCAACGTGTCGCTCAGGATAAGCTTTCTTAAAAATAACTGTCTTGGTTGCCTCTGCAAGGTCTGCATCTAAAACAACAAGATCATCATGCTCCTTTGCGATCTCTACTAAGGCATTGCCATAGCTCTCTCTGGTTGCGATTGCTTTATTCTCTATCATAATGCTGCAGCCTCCTTCTCAAGTTCTTCCATGGCGATCTTATACTCTTCTTCATTCGGAGCCTTTCCATGCCAGCCGGCCTTGTCCTCCATGAATGATACACCCTTGCCCTTGATCGTGTGGGCGATGATCGCTGTAGGCTCACCCTTGTGGGACTTTGCCTCAGCAAATGCCCTGTCGATCTCGTCAAAGTCATTGCCATTGATATTGATAACATGGAAGTTGAATGCCTTGAACTTCTCATCTATAGGATATGGTGAACATACATCCTCAACCGTTCCGTCAATCTGAAGATTGTTGTTATCTACTATAACGCACAGATTGTCAAGCTTTCTATGTCCTGCGAACATAGCTGCCTCCCATATCTGTCCCTCCTGGATCTCTCCGTCACCGCAGAGACAGTATGTTCTGTAATCCTTGCCCTGCATCTTTGCTGCAAGTGCCATACCTACTGCAACTGAAAGTCCCTGTCCCAGTGATCCTGATGACATATCCACTCCTGGAGTGTGCTTCTTGTCAGGATGTCCCTGAAGGTAAGATCCAACATGTCTGAGTGTCTTTAAGTCTTCTATTGGGAAAAAGCCTTTTAACGCAAGTGCTGCGTAGTAGCCCGGAGCTGTGTGTCCCTTTGAGAGCACGAATCTGTCACGATTCTCGTCCTCAGGATTCTTAGGATCCACATTCATCTCCTCGAAATAAAGATAAGTAAACAGGTCTGCTGCTGATAATGAGCCGCCTGGATGTCCGCTCTTTGCATTGTATACACCTGTAACAATGCCCTTGCGAACTTCTACAGCTTTTTTCTGAAGTTCTAATTTGTTCATCTCATTCTCCTTTTAACTGGATACTGTATTTGTATCATACAGAGTCATTATAACATAATTTCTTCTATTTAGAAGTACGTTTTTACATGCATTTTTCAAGAAATATTACAAGGTTTTTTTAAGGTTATCTGTGCATTTCGACCAAATATACCTGCATGGGTGTCCGGCGGATCATTGTATTCACTTTGTCCGCCTCGCAGCGCACCTGTCCACATATCAGCCGCTGATCCACTCATACAGTATGCCTGCCATCTCCCTGACATAGTATGTCGGAAGCAGCCACCATGCAGTGCTTCCGGCTATGGAACCCGTATCTATACCCTGCTTTTCCGCAATTCTCTTTGCCCTGTACTCATGGAATTCATTTGTCACGATATTCATTCCGTCAGGCAGGTCATTCTGTTCTATTATCTGAGCCGAAAACTTTATATTCTCCCTTGTGGATGTGGACTTGTCTTCCATATATATTCTCTCCGGAGCAATTCCGTGCTCTGTAAGGTATTCATACATGCACTGAGCCTCCGACATGCTCTCATCTGCGCCCTGTCCACCGGACACAACACATACAGCCTCCGGGTTCTCATCAAGATAATCCTGTGCTGCTATAAGTCTCTCTCTCAGCATAAGGCTTGGTCCACCGCCTCTAACTGCGCATCCGAGCACTACGACTGTGGCATCCTGTTTAGGCTTTACACAAGCCGCATAGACCATGTGATAAGTGATGACCACAACAAGGGCAAGCGCAGCAGTGACAAGTGCAAGCACGAAACTTAAGCATATCTTTCCTGCTTTTTTATCCCAAAGCTTTCTGACAGATTTGTCTATCTTTGCCCTGAATACTCCATACAATGTGAGAAGTGCAAACACGCCTGTTCCCAGCAGGGTTCCTATATTCACATGACAGCCTCTAAGCACCGGATATATGAACATCAGCATTCCCAGCACGCCTATTATACAGAATATAACTCTCCATATATGATATCCCCGTGTACGCACCGCCACACCATCTTTGTTTATTTCTTTACTCATATCTTCATGGCTCTTCTGAGTCATTTTATCTGTCATCTATTCTATCCTCCCTGTTTTTTCTCTTTTCAGCTTCTTAATACCATTCACACAGAATAACAGTGACATAACTGTTGCTATAGTCCAGCCTATCGGCCAGGCCAGCCATATTCCTGTGGCGGAACCTATAACTCTTGACAGCACTATCGCCAGCACCACTCTAAGTATCAGATCCGTAAACGTCGATGTCATGAATCTGCCCATCATGCCTGTTCCCCTTAGTATTCCATCAGCTACAAGTTTTGCCGATACTACAAAGTAGAACGGCGCCAGTATCCTGAGATACGTGACTCCCGTGTCAAGGGCAAGTCCTGTCCTATTCTCCATAAATGGATACATGCCATAACGGCCAAAGAAGAAGTACAAAACCGCAAATGGTATGCATAGTCCCCATATGAGTTTTATTCCAGCTTTAAGTCCCTGTCCTATCCTGTCGATCTTACCCGCGCCAAGATTCTGTGCGGTATAGTTGGATATTCCATTTCCAAGTGTTGTAAATGACGTTATGACGAGATTGTTGAGCTTTACAGCCGCCGCATAGCCCGCTATGACAGAGGCTCCAAATCCATTGATGACGCTCTGAATAATTATATTTCCAACTGAGATAAAGCTCTGCTGAAGTATGCTCGGTATGGCTATGACTGCTATCTTGCCCAGCATGCTTCCCGAAAATACACGGACCTTCCCCTCAGTGCGAACTGCTGTCAGGCGTCTGAACACAACTATTATCGCAAGTACAGCGCTCACGCCCTGACAGATGAATGTAGCCCACGCAACTCCATTTACCCCCATCTCAAATGTCTTTACAAACAGTATATCAACGGCTATATTGGACACCGATGAGATGGCAAGGAATATGAACGGTGTTCTCGAGTCGCCCAGCGCAGAGAATATTCCTGTCGCTATGTTGTAGAAGAACAAAAATGGCACGCCCAATATGTATATGTTCAGATAAGTAAGCGAATCTCTCATCAGCTCATCCGGGGTATCAATAAGTGCCAGCAGTCTCTCTCCAAGCAGGAATCCAACCAGCATGAGAACCGCCACAAGTACCGCGCTTGCTATGAGAGTAGTCCAGACCGCAGTCTTCATCTCGCTGTATTTCTTTGCCCCGAACAGCTGGGATACTATGACCGAACAGCCTATATTGCATCCAAATGCAAATGCTATGAAAATAAGTGTTATCTCATAGCTATTGCCGACCGCCGCCAGAGCATTTTCTCCTATGAACTGCCCCGCCACAAAGCTGTCCGCTATGTTATAGAGCTGCTGAAATATCACACTTCCGAAAAGTGGCAGGCAGAATCTCCAAAGCACGGATTCAGGCCTTCCCACAGTAAGATCTTTGTTCACTTTTTTCCCTTCTTTTCTATAATTTACTCCTGTTTTCGGTTTTATTCTAAACTCGTTCACCCGGCATTACAATAGGCAAAATAGTAAACATCTTCGGCTGAACACCCGTTTTTTGTACTTATTCCCATATATTTTCTATCATGTTATGCATATAAAAACGACAGTACATGCCGAGATGGACATATACTGCCGAATCTTTTTATATTTTAAGTTTCTTGGTAATTACAGTATATCTATGTATTCCCCTGACAGCGCCTTGTTCATCGATCTGACAGCACAGAATTTACCGCACATACTACACGTGTCGCTGTACTCGTCATCAGGCTTTCTGCTGTCCCTGATCTCCTTTGCAGTCTCAGGATCTATGGCACATGCAAGCTGTGCATCCCAGTCGAGGACACGTCTCGCATCCGCCATCTTGTCATCTATATCCCTCGCTCCAGGTATCCCCTTTGCTATATCTGCCGCATGGGCTGCTATCTTGGAGGCTACGATTCCCTGCTTGACATCGTCTACATTTGGCAGGGCAAGGTGCTCTGCTGGTGTTACGTAACAGAGGAATGCTGCGCCGTTCATGGCTGCGACCGCTCCGCCTATGGCACTTGTGATGTGATCGTATCCCGGTGCTATATCTGTGACAAGAGGTCCAAGTACGTAGAATGGTGCGCCCATACAGAGTGTCTTCTGAACTTCCATGTTGGCTGCAATCTGATTGAGTGGCACATGACCAGGGCCCTCAACCATAACCTGTACGTTATGATCCCACGCGCGCTTTGTCAGCTCTCCAAGTCTGACAAGCTCCTCTATCTGACATACATCCGTTGCGTCCGCAAGACATCCCGGACGACATGCATCTCCAAGTGATACTGTCACATCGTATTCCTCGCATATATCAAGGATCTGGTCAAAATACTCGTAGAACGGATTCTCATTGCCTGTCATGGTCATCCATGCAAATACAAGACTGCCGCCACGGCTGACTATATTCATCTTTCTCTTATGTTTCTTGATCTGTTCGATCGTCTTTCTTGTTATTCCGCAGTGGAGAGTCACGAAGTCAACTCCATCCTCCGCGTGGAGACGTACCACATCGATGAAATCCTGTGCTGTCAGTGTCGCAAGATCTCTCTGATAGTGGATAACGCTGTCATATACCGGCACAGTTCCTATCATAGCCGGACACTCTGAAGTGAGCTTCTGTCTGAACGGCTGTGTATTGCCGTGGCTTGACAGATCCATGATCGCCTCTGCTCCCATCTCGACAGCACTCATAACCTTCTGCATCTCGATACCATAATCCTTGCAGTCTCTTGACACACCGAGGTTGACATTGATCTTGGTCCTCAGCATGCTTCCAACTCCCTCTGGGTTTAAGCATGTGTGCTTCTTATTGGCAGGTATCGCTACCTTACCCTCTCCTACCAGTTTCATCAGCGCCTCAGTGGACATATGCTCTTTCTCGGCAACTTTCTCGATCTCAGGAGTTACTATGCCTTTTCTTGCTGCGTCCATCTGTGTTGTGTAATTTCTCATCTGTTCCTCCAATCTGATCCGGCTTTATAAATCTGTTCCAGATCTAATATTTGTTTCTCTTACACTTTTATAGTGGCGGAAGGTGGTGCCCCCAATCAGCCACTTTAGGAATATCCCACTCATGTAGATTATTCCTTATAAAGGAGCAGACGCATGAAAGGCGCTTACGCGCGGCGTCTGCGTAATATGTCGTCAAGCACCGCTTGATGACCTGCGCGCACATCAGTGCGCTTCCACTCTTCACAAGGAATCCTCCCACTTACGTGGGCCCCTCCTTATGAAAATAAAAATAGACACAGGAATGCGTCTCTTCTTTATTACTTACATCATTATGTATGTATCAAACGTATCCCTACGGCGGCATTATCCGCATCAGGTTGTGGGTCGAAGCGTTCAGCCTCCTCTCAGCCGGCTAACTCGCCAGCTCCCCATATACTATCCAATTCTCTGACAACAAGTATACCGCTGTCAGATCGTAACATCAACATATTTTTCTGTGATGTTACACCATATGCTGCAACTCATTACTGATCTGCATCTTTTCTAAGGTCATAATAGTGCGGAATGATATCCTCGTAATGTCCATCCGGCATTCTGAAGCCTCCCGGTATGACTCCCAGCGGAGTAAAACCAATCCTTTTATACAGATGGAGTGCATGTACATTTGATGCTACTACGGCATTGAACTGGAGCACTCTAAAGCCTTTCTTCTTTGCCATGGATATACAGTCAAGCACAAGCTTTTCTCCTATGTGCTCACCGCGGATATCGCGTCTCACGGCATAGCTGGCGTTACATATATGTCCGCATCTTCCCACGTTGTTCGGATGAAGTATGTAGAGTCCTACCACCTCACCACTCTCTGAGTTCTCGGCGATACCGGTATATGTCTGCTCCTTGAAAAAAGCATCTCCCTCTTCCGGAGACAGGCCTTCTTCCTGTGGAAATGCCACGCCATCATCCACAACCTGGTTCCAGATCTCTGATGCTGACTTTGCATCTGCTGCCATGTACTCTCTTATGTTTATATTCATCTATGCGTCCTCCTATTATGATAAGATTTCACTTATGTTCTATTTATTATTATATCGTTCTGTCTGGCAGCGCACTATGTATACATCAAAACAGTGTATATTGCCGATATTCAGCAATAATAATCAGATTATGGTGCTGACAGTTATGGGCATATAGCTGTCAGCACTTTAAACATTGTACTACTGTCTATTTATGTTGCAAATTGCACCTCCTTTATCTGCTACATATCCACAGCCTGCCTCACTTCTCTCTTTTTCCAGCTCACAAATCCATACATGTCGTTCACAAAGAATATGACGAAGTTTACAACTACAGGAATATATGCCGGATTCTCAAAAGATGCGAGGACCCATAATACTATGAGTACTACATCATTTGCTGCATATCCCACCGCATAGTATGACGATCTCAGCATGGTGAGCGCAGCTGCCAGGAAACTTGTGACTATGGATATTGTGCTGAATACTATATTCGGCGTGTCAAGTATCATGAGTATATAGTAGAATACAACCGTTACAAGCACTGTGCTGACAGTGAGCCATATCACATGCCTGCGTGTCAGTTTCTGTATGGCTACCTCACTGCTGTTGCCCTCCGATGGATTCTTAAACCATGTTATGGCTGACCACACCGCCATCGGCATCGTCATCCCGAGGTAGGTTATCATCTCCCCCCAATAACGGAACCTGAAGGATATGATACCGTATAATATGCTGAATACGACCATCAATATCTGCGCCCACACATTTCCCTTTGCCGCAAATATAAGCGATGTCACGCCTATGAGTGCCGCCGCAAGTGTGAGTATGTCCAGATCTGCAGTAAGAAGATTCGACACCAGCACTATAGCCAGGGAACTCAGCCAGATAAGCCATTCCCACTTAGTCAGTTCTTTTATTGGATTGTACATTTCGATCTCTCCTTTTTATCGCCTATCTTTAGCAAACTCTTTTCTAGTTGCCTGAATTTTCAAACAATTCTATTGTTCAAGAAAGTCATTCATCTTCTAATTTCTCTCAGATTTTGACTATATTCTTTTTTGACTATATTCTTTCCTACCCATCTCTAAAATCTTATTTTCTCCAAATCATCTGGCACATGCAGGTTGCCACTGTAATACCTTTTGCCCTCTGCCACGTACAATTCTTTTCTATGTGTTATATTTTTATCCTCTGTATGATATAGCAACAGATTCTGAACTTCAAGCTTTTCTGCAAGTTCACAGGCATCCTTGACTGTTGAGTGATGTTTCTCGTATGGATCAAATATATCCGCCTCGGAATACAGACAGAATGCCTCATGTAGCAGCCATTTGCTACCTCTCGCATACTTCTCCTCACAATCATTGTAAGGCTCGTCTCCGCAGCACGTAATTTTCGCACCATCACCCATATCCATACAGAATCCAAATTGCTTTGTCTTAGTTGAACCAGTATCAAAAAATGTGACCTTTCTGCCCATTATCTCTTTCGTATCGCCGTCATTCACCTCAACCAGATGAAGTCTGTCACCAATATATACTGTCTCCTTCTTATTAAGAAGTTGCATTGCCATCTCCCTAAGTAATGCGATGACCTCGTCATGTCCGTATATAACGGCTTCGCCTTCATACGAACCTTTTTTCATATGCTGGCATATCATGCGGATCATCCACACCGCGCCGAGTATATGATCCACATGTTTATGCGTCACAAATATTGTCCTCATGTCCTGCCAGTTAAAACCCGCTTTCTTAAGCTGTGACAGTATGCCGTTACCACCACCGCCATCCACTAGAAAATGTTCGTCTCCATCTGACAGCACAAAGCATGTATTATAACACTCTGTCACAAGTGCACTTCCTGTTCCAAGCATCGTTATGTCCATACACCCATTCTTCCTTTCCCAAATACTTAATTCGTATAATAAGCACCATCCGCAGACTCATATTAACCTGATTAACAGCTTACTTCTCCGGCTCCTTGCACACATCAACCCAGCCGGCAGCCCCAGATGCATCCTCAAGCTCAGAGATGGTGAGATTCACTGCACTGTGGTCATTGCCCGCCGCAGGAAAAACCCTCTCGTATCTCTTGAGGCTCTCATCAAGGTATATATCTATCCCCGGATTTATGCCAAATGGACACACTCCGCCCGGTGCATGTCCGACAAGCTCCTCCACGCTATCAAATGGCACCATCTTCGCCTTGACGTGGAATCTGTCTCTATATTTCCTATTGTCAACTCTGGCTATGCCCTCGGTGAGTATGAGTACTATCTTGTCATCCTGTATGAACGCCATGGTCTTAGCGATCATGCCCGGCTCAACTCCAAGCGCCTCCGCCGCCATGGCAACAGTTGCCGTCGGAGCGTCCATAAGTATGATCCTATCTCCATATCCTTTATCTTCAAGAAACTTTTCTGCCTTTTCCAGTGACATGGCTGTACGTCCTCCTTGTTGTAATTATCTGTATTCCAGCACTTCATCCATTTTCTTTCCAGGCCGCATCTCCGGATTCTCTGCAGCAGGTTCTGGATCGCCGCGCCACGATAAGCTGTCTATTATCAAAAGTATCATAATTGCTGTATATCTATAGCCATGCACTCCTCAGATGCCTTAAATCCCACTGATTCATACAGCGGTCTGCCGCTTTCCGTGGCATCAAGGCTTATCTCCGTGGCACCATGTACGCGCGCGTCCTCTATAAGCATATTCACAAGATGCCTGGCGATTCCTCTTCTCCGATAGTGCTCTTCTGTATATACATTCATGAGATGTGCTCTCTTTCCTGATGGGTGAGAAAATGTTGGCATTATTTCAATATAAGACATACTGGCACACGCCACACATCTTCCGTCATCGACAGCTACAACTGTTGTCTGATCACCCTCAAGAAAATACCTTCTGCTGCTCACCACCAATTCATCATCAAATATGTAATCAGCAGGAAGATCATTGACTATCCTAAGCATGGGCAATCTGACATCCATCAGCATATCTATATCATTTGCATCTGTCACTCTATACTCCATAATACCCCCTTATTACTCCTTGACATTTTTATGCCTCCTGCTATAATAACACAAGTCGGACGGTATGTTGAATATTAATATACCTTGCAAGGTGTTCTGCAGATGCAGGATTCCCGGATGGAACATGAATCGCGATAAAAACATATCAGAATTTTCATGAGCCAGATAAGATACTTTATCTTATCTGGCTCTTTTTTTATGCGGCTGGCAGGTTAATGTGTCCCCGCGATCATGTGCCTTTCCGATTTTCAATGATTTTCAATTATAAACTATTTTTGTTAAGGAGATTTACAAATGGACCTGTTAAGAGACAATCTGAAAAAGCTTTACTTCAAATTCCTCATTCCCTCCCTTGGAAGTGCCATGGTCATGTCCATATACACCCTGACTGATGCCATCGTCATCGGCAAAGGTGTTGGAACTGATGCCCTGGCCGCTCTGAGCATCACAACGCCTCTGCTGTGCATACTTATGTCAACCGGAATTCTCTTTGGCGTAGGTGGATCAGTACAGATGAGCGTGCACAGAGGAAGTGGCAACACAGTGAAATCTAACCGCTACTTCACCGTGTCATTCATGATGATCGCAGCAGTCACCGCACTGCTGTGGATACTGTACGTAACATGCATGCCATCACTGCTGAGGCTCATGGGTGCAAATGCCACTCTATACCCATATGCCATGTCATACATGCACTATATAAATATATTCCTGCCGGTTGCAGTATTTTCCAACTTCGTAGCTATATTTGTGAGGGCTGACAATGATCCGAACCGCGCCATGGCAGGCGTCCTGCTGGGTGGAGTGTTCAATATCGTGATGGACATTGTACTGGTATTCCCACTGAAGCAGGGAATCAGCGGAGCCGCACTTGCCTCCGTAATCGGTATGCTGATCCAGATACTTGTCGCCTCATCACATTTTCTCAGCAAGAAGAATGAGCTGCGTTTCATAATGCCACACAGGCTCCTGAACAGCATGAAGAATATCGTGACAGCCGGTATCCCGAGCTTTTTCAATGAATTTGCAAATGGATTTATAGTACTGCTGTTTAACATACAGATATTGAAGTACTGCGGCGAGAATGCCCTGTCCATATACAGCGTCATCTCCAACTGCGTCATCCTGTTCAATTCTCTGTTCACAGGAGTTGGTCAGTCTGTGCAGCCTGTGATCTCGACCAACTACGGAGCAAATAACATAGGCAGAATAAACGCCATAAAAAGAATGGCTTACACAACCATCCTGATCATGGGTGCGCTGTTCTCACTTCTTGGAATACTTTTTCCAAGGGTGCTCTGCGGTGTGTTTATAGATATGAATGAAGGTCTTGGTGTCATTGCCGATCTTGGTGTCAGAGCGTACTTCTTTGCATTTGTGCCATTTGGAATCAACCTGATGACCTCCTACTATCTCCAGGCCATACTGAAATCCGGGCAATCTCTGTGTATATCACTGCTCCGAAACATCATACTCAGCAGCGTGTGTATACTGACGTTCCCTGTTTTGACCGGTGGCAACAGCTTGTGGTTTGCTGCACCTGTGACCGAGGCTGTGACTCTTACTGTCAGTCTGGTATTTCTAGCGCGGCAATCCCCAAGGTAGGGTAGCCATTAAATGTGTATGCAAATTAGGCGATATTAGATATAATGAATGTGTTGACTTTAACAAATAGGGATTAGGGGGTATAAAATGAAAATGCACGAAATGGATTTGATGGAATTCCTTATTAAAGAAGGACACACTGATATTGCAGAAAGTATTAAAGACTACCGAAAAAATACTATTAAAATGTGTGTGAAGGATGTAGAAAATGTAATTGCAAAAGGCACAAGTAAAATCGGTGGCTTTCCCGATCTTCCGCCCGAAATTCCATATCCCACAATGTCGGGCTATTCCTGCAAGCGCGGAGATGACACTGAGCGGTACGAAAAATCAGCAATGCAGCTTGTTGCTCAAATCAATCTTACGGACATTGCCGACTTGGATATTGAAAACAAGCTTCCGCACACGGGTATTTTATATTTTTTCTGGAGCGGAGAAATCGACTCAATTCACCAGACCAACAAATGGGTTGAAAGCGTTGCTGACGCCCCCGAAAATTCGGCTTATCACAAGGTGATCTGGTACAACGGCGACCTGTCAAATTTAAATAGAACTGAGCCGCCTGTTCCATATTATTCAAAGTATTTTACAGAAACTTTTGAGGAAAAGGCTGTCGAGTTTGAACTCACCACAGATTATCAGCCACTGGGAGATGTGCTTGACTGTGACCTATTTGACCGTCTTGAAGAAGTTGCTCCAGATTATGATATCGAATATCTTTCGTATGACGGAAACAAATTATTCGGTTATCCTACGGGTGGTAATATTCCGGATGTAAATGCAAAAACACATCTGCTGTTTCAATATAGTTACAACGTTGGTTGTCTATGGAATATCTTTTGGATCATTTCAGATGAAGATTTAAAGAACCGCAATTTCGACAAAGCGGTCTTTAGTTTCGATTTGGACTAATAACTATAATTCTAAGTAGGAGCAGAACACTCCTGCTCCTACTTGGTATAAATTCAGTGCTTTATACAGAATTCACAGCCACCGCTCTGTCCAATACAGTCTCTGCAATCAGAATCCATCGCAAACACATCTTCACCCGCGATCAGATATGTTCCAACAAGACTCATCTTCGGTGACATACGTTCTCCGTTCCATGACACGCCTACCTGTGATGCATCCATAAGTCCAAGCAACTCAGGTATGGTATCCATACCCATTCCGTAATATCCGGGACCGAATGATGGGCTGCAATACCGATTATCATATACACTGTTCTTTCTCTCAAGATATCCCTGTATCCACCCTCTTATGACATCCATGCATGCCACCTGAAATGCCTCCATGTAATACTGTTCAAGAACCGAACCCGCACTTTCTATGTCGATCTCCGGCGCATGGAATGCATACAGATATCCATTTTCAACGCTGCTCAGATCAAGCTGTTCAAGGACATTGCATTTTATCCTCTTCCTGCCAAATTCAAAATAGCCCTCATGAACGCACTCCACCGCAAATGGCTGCAGCAATACTGACACCTGGCAGTCTACTGAGGTTTCCGAAGCATTTTTCGTCATGATCCGGTCAAGCACTATTTCTGTCTCCCGCTGATGTTCCACACGCATGTCAGGTTCCATGTCATTTATATGCGTGATCTGTACCAACCTGTCCTTTATTTGCTGTCTCAGCTTTCTCAAGTCTACATGCAGTATCTCTTCCTGCCTCTGCAAATGAGCAATGACTTTGTCGTACATCTCCGGTCTGTGAACCACCAGACATGAGCTGCAATCCTTTATCTTCTGTCCCCTTCCATTCACTATATACTCAGGACTGCCTATGCAGCTCTCATCAAAATAAAGTGGGCAGTAACAGAACAGGCAGTTAAATTTATCTTCATCTTTTACCTTATGGCACGGGAAGAATTCGCAATCCCGGTTCTGGAAAAATTTGTAGTTGTTATTCATTGTTCAATTATTTTATGCAATTTCTTTCTTCTTTTTATACTTTCTCTTTCTTATAACTTCCATACATGCATAGAGAACAAAACCAACTACAGATGCGACCGCACCAGATCTCAGCCCCGGCGTATGATATACCATTTTTATGGTATGCTGTCCTTTACTCAGTTTAATCCCCATAAATGTATCCGCAAGCTCTTCTATATCAGCACGCTTTCCATCAACTGTCAACGACCATGTCTTTTCGTATGGTATTGAAAGGAATATCTCTGAATCACTGTCCAGCGCCACTTCTCCTGATATTTTATTTCCTGATATATTCAGATTGCTTGTATACCCTGATTTCAGCTGCTGAACGGCATTATCAAATTCTGCCATATCCAACTGCGCTGCATAAATCGTATGTCTCTTATCCTTATTGGTATCTCTCTTTATCTTCAGCTCTATTTCATCACCAGCCTTATAATCTCCAAGGTACATACTGTTAATTTCAAATCTATGACATGCATTCTGAACAAATTCGCCATTCGCATATATCCTGCAATTGTGGTCATATAAACTGTTGTGTATATCACTTCCATCAACAAATACATACACAGGACCATCGTTCGCTACACTAAGTTTCCACACCTCATTATTTTTTTTGTCTTTACGAACATATTCAGTCTGAACATCATTATATACTCTGGTATTCTTACCCGTCATTGCAGATATCAGATTTTCCTGATTCTTAAACGGATCACTTCCGAATGACAGATTTCCCATATCCTCACTAACAGGATATCCAAGCGGCAATGCATATTCATTTTTGTAAACCTCTGCATTTTTAGTCTTTATTCCTGTATCCTCATAACCTGTTGCCGCATCCTTAAGCTGGACATACTTTATAGACAGCAATGAATCAGCAAGCAACATCGGACTATTCCAGTATGTTTCACACAAGAAATATTTTTCGCCAGGGATGTCCGAATATCCCATATTTGCAAGGAACCTGTCAACATTAAAGTCATATGCCGAACTATAATGCTCTATACTGTTATATCCATACAGTAATGATTCTCCAGTTGCTATCTCTCTTCCCAGGCCATACAGATAATTATAATTGTTTTCGTATCTGTAAAAAGTATCTCCAGAATCAGCATTCAATTGATCCACAACATTTTCTGCATCCAGAGAATACTCCGTAAATGCATTTACATCATTATTATATTCCGAAAAAGCAAGGTATACATTATACACCGACTCCAAAACAGTTAATCCTATTGCGATCCAGCAAACAGTATTTATCAACAATCTACTGTTCCTAATACACCTTATCACCAATGCTCCAATGCAAAGTATAAATAAATACAATACCACAAGACGCAACGGGGAATTTATCTTTTTTATGTAATATAAAAACGCTAAACCTGCTGCTACAGTCATCATGGCTCCGGCTATTTCCTTATTCTCGACTTCGCCGCGCTCATATAACTGAATTTCCCGTGCTGCAATCATTATCATTACAAAAGAGAAAACAAAACTAAACCTGAAAAAATATGATGTACTCCTGACAAATACGGTCCATACAAGTTCCATATCTCTAAGGCAATAACTTCCACATAGCAAGGCCAGAAGACAGAACATACATATTTTTTCTGATCTTTTTACTTTTTTATTGACAAAAAATGCGATTACCGCAACTAAAACTATCGTTCCCGTGAATATCAATGGGGCATCCTGCGCATTTACTTTTGCACTCACATCAAATCCACTCAGGAACTGTGTTATGTCCATGTTTACAATTCTGCTGAGACCAACCGTATTATTTGTTGCTTTTCCACCTATTAATGATACACATGCCGGAAGTAATATACACATACTCGCCAATACTCCGCATATCATCGTTGCCACATATCTGCCTATACTTCTCAGATCATTTTTCAATGCAACTTTTATTTTGTAATCATATGCATTAAGATATTCGACAATAAACAATATTCCCGACATGAGGCATACCATATATCCGGTATACCAGTTACACAGAATTGCCATAAACACAGATCCAAACAGCAAACCTGTTCTTTTCTCATTGATACATTTCCACACACCAAGTGCAATCAGCGGAAGAATTATAACCCCATCAAGCCACATAACATTCCTACAATTATACACATTGTATTCCATAAGTGCATAAAGCGTGGATAAAACCAAAGAAGACTTTGCCGATATACGGAATCTGTTATGAATATATATATATCCTGTTATGCCGCATAATCCAATTCGTAAAATTATCATAAACACCATAAAATATGGAATATGCGCCTTAGAAAAGAAAACCAGGAAAATATTTAACGGACTAGAAATATAGAAACCAATCAGACCAATCATCCTACCACCAAGGGATTTTCCCGCAGAATATTCTATACTTGCCTTACCATGAAACACATCCCACAAATATCCATAATAATCTTTGTGTTGCAATAATGAATCCCACACCAAAGTTGACTTACTACCAAACGGAATCACCCCGCATATAGCCATAACAGCCAGCAGCACCAGAATCGGCAAGACAAAAGCCAGTATTATAATAACCGCAATTCTTTTTTTAGATCTCTGTTCACTCATCAATAACCTCCATACCTATTATGACACCGAGACGAGCACGGCTCCAACCAATATCAAAATAACTCCACCTATCTTTTTTTTCGATATTTTCTCTTTCAAAATAAAATAGGATATAACCATAGTCCAGATATATGTAACTGATGTCAAAGGCAAAACGACTGAATAATCAAGATATCTCAGAACATATATGTTTAACAGCGCTGATACAAGATACAACGCACCACCTATGTATAAATTAATATTTTTTATTGTAGCTATTATGCTCTCAGAAGCGGACGCCTTTTTCAAAAATAATGATGCCACCGCACCACTTAATGTCATAATCACAAGTACAATATAATATATCAGCATTCTTCCGTATCTCCTCCTGCTATCATTATCACTCCTGCAATTATAACAAGAACACCTATACATTTCACAAAGCCAACTTTTTCACCAAGTACTATAGCTGCAAGCACTATACTTAACACATAATTCAAACTCAGCATCGGTTGTAAAACTGATAATTTACCATACCTGTATGCAATTATCATCACAAGAGCTCCAACGCCATAAAATCCAAAACCGACTATCATGTATATAAGGCCTTTATCAGCCGACATTTTCCAGAGCATCTGCCCTATACAGGCACATATCGAGGAAATTATCATCAATATGATTCCCTTTTTATTTTTCTTTATTGACTCGAGCATAATTTTGTCTCCTGTAAAAATTTGATTTTTCTATCTACGAAACTATTTTCCGTAAAAGTGGTATTTTTTTCATGATCAGAGTAACAACATATCCACACATGAAAAGCACAACACAGTAAATCAACGATGCTAACACTGGTGTTGAATGTAATTTATCCTGAAGAAAACTCATCAAATTCTTGAATGCGTCTGTATAGTTTTTAAAATATACATGAATTAGATAAATGCCAAAAGTACATCCGCCAACCGAGACTATCGGTTTTTTCAATCTAAACAGTATGTTTGTATTCGAATTCAGATATTGACATGTTGCAAATATTGCCACGCAGTTTACCAGAACAAATGTACCAAAAAACATTTGAGAATCCTTTTCGTTACAAATTCCTGTAATTCGAGCTCTGTAATATGTCATATAACAAGAGATCACAATAGCAACTATGTTTATCCCCCACAAAACTAACAACCTTTTCTTAGTCCAAAAGTTTTTAAGTCTGCAATTAAGGAAATATCCTGCCAGAGGAAAAACAACAACGTTTGTTGCCAGCCACTCAATAGAAACATTTACATTCAATGGATGTCTATCCTGAAATACACGATACTGCAAGCATGGAACCAGCATACAAAAAGCAATATATAAAACCAGTGCATACTTATAATCATTATCAGAAAGCCCCTGTGCAAATCGCTGCAATAATGGAAGTACTATCAGCATTGAAAGATAAGCATATAAATACCAGTATGAAAAATTCCACCCGTTAGAATATAATTTTGTAAAGAAGTGAAATATATTAAATTTTTCATTTCCTTCGCCAACTTCTAACAGATAATAAAATACGGACCAGACAAGCAGAATACTGAATATATGCAGGACCCTATGCCGCCATAAATATTTTACCGGTTCCGGTTCTCGTCCCAACATAAGTGCACCTGCTATCACCAAAAACAACGGCACAGACACCTTACAGGAAATAGACAAAAACAAATATAACCAATAATGGAACGTATGAGGATCATAAGACAAAAACTTTGAAAATCCATTCGCCCCTGTATGATTATATAGCACAAAAAAAGCTGCTATTATACGCATAAGTTCAATATCCAACCTCTTTTTTGCAACCAAATTCAATTTTTCCCCCCTCAGGTATCATACCTTTTCTTTTTCATTTTGAAGTTTTCTTCATATGATCAACTTGAATAAGCTTATACTCAAAGTCTCTCTTATCCTGACTTCTAAGTGTGCTGAGAAGTACTCCCACCGCAAAGAACAGAATTGCCATCACCATCACAAATCCGCAAACGATCAGAGTTGGGAACCTGTCTACAACACCAGTTTTAAAATATGCAGAAAGTACCGGGATGAAGAATAATATGCTACACAGCGCAAGTACAAGTGATATGGCTGTAAAAAATCCAAATGGCTTGTAGTTCTTATATAACTTAACTATCGTAAGCAATACCTTTATACCATCTGAGTATGTATTTAACTTAGATTCACTTCCATCAGGTCTATCTCTATATTCAATAATTACATTCTCAACCTGCATATTTCTATCTACAGCATGGATACTCATCTCTGTTTCAATCTCAAATCCTTTTGACATAACCGGATATGTCTTAACAAATTCATAGCTGAATGCTCTGTATCCCGTCATTATATCTTTTATAGATGTCTTAAAAAGATTATTTATAGACCACCTTACTATACTATTTCCAAAATTATGAAATGGTCTTTTATTCTCCTGGAAATATGTACTGGATAATCTGTCTCCAACAACCATATCAGCATTTTTGTTTATCACAGCGTCAACCATTTCAGGTGCACATTCAGCAGGATATGTATCATCACCATCAACCATTATATACACTTCTGCATCAATCTCCCTGAACATTCTTCTGATGACATTTCCTTTGCCCTGCTTGTACTCTTTTCTTACAACTGCTCCAGCTTTTTCTGCAAGTTCAGATGTCTTATCACTGGAATTATTATCATACACATATATTGTGGAGTCTGGCAAAACTGCCTTAAAATCTGTG
Source organism: Coprococcus sp. RTP21281st1_F1_RTP21281_210402 (assembly GCF_040915325.1). Lineage (NCBI taxonomy): Bacteria > Bacillati > Bacillota > Clostridia > Lachnospirales > Lachnospiraceae > Coprococcus > Coprococcus sp. RTP21281st1_F1_RTP21281_210402. Next base: position 325,426 of record NZ_JBCPDQ010000004.1, on the reverse strand, counting down.
ACAACCTTATAAATTGTCTTTTCCTCATTGTAACATGGAATCAGTACTGCTATTTTATCCATTCTATGTTCTCCTCATTCGATTATTTTCTACGCTCTATTCTTAGCGGCCCCCATAAACATGACAACCGGAACAACTATTCCAACGATCATCATGACAACGGCTATAAGCTTGCTGTCACCGGACACCAGTGTCACTATACCGCTTATTATCGCAAGTATCGCCAGAAATGCTGCCCATACAACTATGGCAGACGCCTTTGCAACCTTGTTGCTTCCGGCTATTCCAAATATACCGCCTATTATGGCTGCAAGCGATGCTATTCCGGCCACAACGCCACATACGACAGCCTTTGTCGATGGCTCATCTGCAAGCACAAGTTTTGCAATGTCATAATATCCGGCATTTACAAGCCCCCATATGAGCATGATGAGCGACGATGCCGTCACCATTCCCTTTCCAGGTAATTTTTCCATAGATTATTTCTCCTTTTTCATTCTCATATCACTGTCTGCTCCACACATAACAGAAGGCCTGTGTTCTGGCTGCAAACTTCTCAGTCTTGAGCAGTTCTCTTACCTCTGCCTTTGTGTACCATCCTGGAGTGATCTCCTCCAGAGTTGAAGTGCTCGGCTTGAACTCGCCTCTCGCCTTGCCTACAACACACATATTTGTCTCATTTGAAAATCCTACAGCACTGTAGCTTGTCCCTATTGTGTCACTGATCTCGTACAGCTCAAGTCCCGTTTCCTCCATAAGCTCACGTCTGGCACTGACCTCAGGAGTCTCCCCCGGATCTATGAGTCCGGCAGGGAAATTATATACCCATTCACCCGGAGCAAGTCTGAACTCCTTATCTATAAGGATCCTCTCATCTGCCTCGTCTGTGGCGATGATGACCACCGCATCTGCTGCCTTGCCATGAAGTCCCTCGAAATCGGTGATTTCTCCATTCCTGCTTATCATCTCATAGTTCTTAACTATTCCGTCTACAGTCTCGTACTGAACATCGTATCGTGTGATGAACTTTCCCTGTTCTTTCTTTTCAATTCCTACAAATTTCAAAACACTTTCTCCTCTACTTGCAAAGCTCTGCCACAACCTGATTGATGACCTTGCCGTCTGCCTTGCCCTTGAGTTCAGCCATGACAGCCTTCATGATCTGGCCTTTATTCTTTGTTGCTATCACATCTGCAAATTTTGTTGTGAGGATATCTCTCACCTCATCCTCTGACAGAAGCTTTGGCGCATACTCGTTGAACACATCATATCTTGCCTTGTACTGCTCCAGAAGATCTGTTCTGTCTGCAGGGCAGGTATCGATCTGCTCTTTTACAGACTTGATCTCCTTGAGGATAACACTATCAACTATATCCTCAGGAATGTTGTCTCTGCAGCCGTTATCGATTCCGACCTTCTTAACTGCTGATACGAGGGATGAGATGCTGTCCTTTCTCTCCTTATCCCTTGCCTTCATTGCTGCTATCATATCCTTCTGTAACTTCTCAAGTGTCATTTTTATTTCCTTCTTTCTTTATTTTTATCACTTTTTTATTTTATACCATATTGAACGCTGCTTTTGCAAAACAACATTCTCTGCCTGAAGCTGTTCCAATTTCTTCTGAATATCTGCTTTTTCTGTCTGAAGTTCTCCAAGTTTTGCCTGAAGATCAGATTTCTCCTTCTCAAGTTCTTTTATCCGGATACCCCTGTCAGCCTTTTCCTTATATGTCTGCTGTAATTTTGCATTTATCTCCGACTTTTCCTTGTATGTTCTTTGAAGCTTGGCATTTATCTCTGACTTTTCCCTGTAGGCACGCTCATTTTCTTCAATGCGTTTCTTTAATTGTCTGGAATTTCTACCAATCTCATCCCTCAATTCTCTGCGTTCTTTTTCATGACATTCACATACCCTGATCAGTGCATCCTCTACCGGCTCTCCATCATATTCAAGAATCTTCTTCGCAAGTGCATTATCTCCATATTCAGGTTTAAGCCATTCCTCTATCTTCTGTAACTGAACGTCATTCTGGTCGGCGTCCACATTCTTATGGTAAAGGCCTATTTCCTGTGAGCCCGGTAAGTACCGAAGATCCTCACATGGCATAGCCGCCACAACCGGAACTCCTGACATGATCTCTATTAGCTTAAGCCAGATGTCATCCGCCCACAGGCACATCTCCTCCATCTTGTCTTTGTCGAACCACTTATCATCATAAATTCCTGGTGGATATAAAGTTCCTGCGCCCCCGGTTGCAAATAACTGCATCTTTGGTCTGTACAGACAGGCAACCGTCTCCTTCATCCAATACCTGTACGGAATAAGCTGCCCTTTATCTGAAATGACCATCCAGTGTGTCCTCACAGCGGATACCGCCTCTGGATACTGTAAATATGACATATACAGATTCTCAAGCATGTATGGAGGATATTGCAGATCGTCATCTATCGTCACGACAACGTCGTCCGTGAACTCCTGCAGCGCATAGAAATACTTCTTGTGCGGCTTCAAATCATCACACCATCTGACCTCCAGCTTATCCTCAAACTGCAGCTTTCTGAGATCATCCGGGAGATCGTCATCCTTATTAGGGAACTGCTCCTCCGCCAGCCACAGAACGATCTTATCTGCCTTTCTGGTCTGTGAATATATCGACTCAAGCATCTGTGCTATGCCCGCAATTCTGGCGGGATAGGATGTGAGCGACACTATTATCCTTCTCGTCTTGAGCTTTTTCAGCTCCGATGAACCATGTTTCTTTATGATGGAATATTTGCGGAATAACTTGTCATCATTGAGTCCCTTCTCTGTCAATCCGTCAAATATCTCACTGTTAAATACGCTGTGCGCTTTCTCGTAAAACTCTATTCTCTCTGCAGAATCCAGTTCTCTGCAATACTTCTCATAATTGTCCACATACTGGCGTATGGCAAAGTACATAACAGCATTCCACAGATCAGTCCTGTCTGCCATACCCTTCACGTGCTCCGTCACACAGTCAACGGTCTTCGGAACATCCGGCAGCTTCTCATCCTCACTCTCAGGAACAACATTCCTTGAAAATGTCAGATTGCTTATATATGCTATCTTCTCCGCCGCTACAGCTCCAATTGCCGAATATATAGCTTCGCTGTCACAACCGGCAATGCCCAGTCCTGCATCTATTATGAACTGCTTTCTGTAGAGTTTATTGCCAACTAATGGTCGTACCACATTCATGATCCTGCCACGGCAGTCCTTCCAGTTAAACACCTGCTTTCCGCCGTGAACCCACTCAAAATGTACACCTCTTCCGAAGGTCTTCCCACCGTCACTGTCTATAAGCTCGCAGTTCGAAATCACCATGTCCGCCCCGCTCTGCTCTGCGGCGTCATGCAGCTTCTCCAGCATGTTCTCCGGATAAACCTCCGAGCCATCCACGAACAGTATATATTCTCCGTGCGCGCGCTCAAGCCCCGCGAATCTGTCCGCTTCTATTATCTCGTACTCCTTAAATGTCTGGCCAGCCAGCTTTGTCCGGCATGTCTCCACACCGCTTCCGGCTGTAAAAATCACTGATATAACCGGTTTCATAACCCGATACTCCTTTCATTGAACACCATCCTGTTGCTGTCCCTCATGATGTCCCGCCTCTAGGTCTGTCAATAAATTTTATATCTTAAGTATTTCCGATAGATTCTTCTGTATTCCTGCCGCAACCTCAGGCTTATTCATGGAATACACATGTATATGCTTCACTCCATTTGCCATGAGATCTATGATCTGGTCTGTGGCATATGCAATTCCCGCCTGCCTCATCGCAGCCTCTGTATCGCCAAATGCATCGACTATGCTCTTGAATCTCTCCGGCACGTTACAGCCTGAGAGCTTGACAGCATTCTTGACCTGTACTCTTCTTGTTATAGGCATAATACCCGGTATGATCGGCACTGATATTCCCACCTCTCTGATTCTGTACATGAAATTAAAGAATATGTTGTTGTCGAAGAACATCTGGGTCGTGAGATAATCACATCCAGCATCAACCTTTTTCTTAAGCCCAATTATGTCTTCGTGCTTATTTGCCGAGTCTGGGTGTACCTCAGGGTAACATGCTCCGCCCACGCAGAAATCTCCTGTCTCCTTGATGAGCTCCACCAGCTCTGATGCATGTGAGAACTCTGCAAATACCTGTCCATCATAGTTCTTCGGTATATCGCCGCGGAGAGCAAGTATATTCTCTATACCGGCATTCTTCATGTCAGCAAGCGCAGTCTTGATGCCCTCTTTGCTGGCACACACGCATGTCAGATGTGCTATGGTCGGCACGTCGTACTTCTCCTGGATCTCCTGGGCAAGCTGGATCGTATGTCCCTTGGTGCTTCCCCCGGCACCATATGTAACGCTCATGTAATCCGGCTTAAATGCCGCTATACCAAGCGCCGCTGCCTCAACATCCGCAAAGTCTGTATCCTTCTTTGGCGGGAACACCTCAAATGAGAGTGTCGCCTTGTCCTGTGTTATCAAATCTCTTATCTTCATGTACTACCTCTGTATATTTGTCTATTACTGTTTATTTCAATCTGGACTCATTTATATCCGGACTCATTTGTATCCGGTCCCGATAAATAATTTTGCTTTTTTGCTTACAGCTCTTCAAGCAGCGCCGGAATATCCATAAGTTTTTTCACCTCATAGTCCGGATGTATATCCGCCGCCTGCTGACCATCAGGGTTGAACCATATCGTCCTTATCCCAGCATTTATTCCGCCCTGTATATCTGATGTCAGACTGTCTCCTATGATCACAGTCTCATCTGCCTTTATCTCTGGTCTCCTGCCAAAGCAATAGTCAAAGAATTCTCTGGACGGTTTCTCCGCTCCGGCATCCTCAGATATGAATATATCCTCAAAATACTTTCCTATACCGCTGTCCGCAAGTCGTCCGCTCTGTACATTTGAGCCGCCATTTGACACAATGTACATTCTGTATCTTCCGTGCAAGGTTTCAAGCAGCTTTATCGTATCAGGGAACACAAATCCCTTCTGGCTGAGCTGATCCTCATAGTAGGCTGTCGCCTCCGCAGCAGAGTAGTCAACTCCCAGCTCTGCAAATAGTATCTCGTATCTGCTCTCCTTCACCTGCTGCCTTGTGAGCAGCCCCTGTTCAAGCAGCTTCCATCTTGATTTGTTGATCTCGCTGTATCTGGATATGACCTTTTCTGTAGGCTCCACCCCTATATGCCTGAGCATATTTGAGAGCGCTCTGCTCTCGCTGCGCTTGAAGTCCAGCAGTGTCTCATCCAGATCAAACAATATGTTCTGTACCATATAAATTCCTTATATCTTTCTTTTCAAATTCATATGCTGACTTATCAGTGTCTGTCGTTATGATTCTGCATTTTATACATTACTCTTATGCGCAGCTGCCGGATTTTTCCAGTGCGCACATTCTTAAATATTATATTCCACTCACCTGATAATAGCAATAGAGCCGGTTACAAATCTTCTGCTGTGACCGCCCTCTCTTCGGCAATCCTGCACAATCCGCAACCGGCTCTGTTCCGTCTATTTTATTAAGTTTAGTTGTATTTTCATTTACTTCATGCTCTTGCTGAGTCCGCTCATTGCGATCTCTGACAACTGTTTTCTGTAGAGAAGTGAACTGATCAAATACTCTATAACACCACCCAAAAGGATGGCCGCATATCCAAGGACAGCAAGTTTTACAAGCCCAAGACTTATAACATCTGATATATGATGGTGATACAGCCAGGCACTGACTATTGACATGCAGGTTATTATCACCAGCATAAACACGATAAAGCTTGCCACAAAATATTTGTAACATACACCACAGAATATCATAGCTCCGAACAATATAAATATGATCATAAACAATGTATCCTGATAGTTTTCTGTATTCTCCGGGTACATTCTAATAAGTATATATTTCTCCGCAATCAGTATCGTAAGCATTACAAGATATACAACAGTACTCACGATCACGGGCATTCCCACCTCCAGTTTTCTCTTCATCGCGCTTGACTGCACATAATCCGATGCATTCATGTATATTATCATCTGATAGGCAAACATTCCAGTAAGCATAAAGTAAAAACCGCCCAGAATATTCGTTCCATGTGATGATATTTCAATCAATAAACCTATTGCAGTGAATAACCCCAACATCATCACATTTGTCTTTAACTTATATCCATATCTGAGAAGTTTAAAACCAAGTATCAAATCTTTCATCCCTTAATCCTCCTTGTCTAATATATATCATTCCTCCCGCCGGCAGGCGGGGCGGATAGTCTAAGCCGTTTCCGGTCTTGAACAACAATCTGTTAATCCATATCCAGATAAGACGCCTCAACCTTGCGGTACATATGTCTGCGCGTCACATATATTCCAACCGGCAGCAATACCGCCAGTGCTGCAACTATGAGCCATGTAAACTTCTGCAATTCCGAAGATATCGTTATATATATAACCGCAGCTCCCGATGCTCCTGATGACAGCATGGACAGCAGACTCATGACCTGAACATTCTGGACATATCTCGTAATGTTCAGCACCCACACGGAAATATCTGCTGTGAGCAGTATCGACAGGCAAAGCAGTCTTACCGGGTTACCCACCATAATTCCATATGGTACGGCCACTATCACCATGCATATCGCGATCCTCACCGGTCGGACAAGCAGATCCGCCGTAAGCGCATTCCGTAACATGGCTTTCCCCTTTGTTGACGTCTTCAGATAATCCATTCCAAGGCAGCCCTTCACACATATTGCACCGAATCCCCAATAATCAGCCATAACCTCGATCGCAGTCATGAGCGCCGCTCCCACACCGAGCATGACCGCTGTTACATAATATTTTCTCACTCCTATATCGATCAATGCCAGTATCACTCCCAGTATGATCGGTATCAACACATTACACACTAGCCGGTATTTTCCATTCGTAATGGCTCTGTAATCC
>NZ_JBCPDQ010000004.1:244419-318307 GCF_040915325.1 Coprococcus sp. RTP21281st1_F1_RTP21281_210402 | reverse complement strand
CATTCCGGCAAGTTTGTCCAGATTCTCTGCAAGACAGATTCCTTCAAAACCATACGGATTCTTAGTCATGGTGTAGAGGATCTTTGATGCCGCCTCTGCATCCTGGGCATCTCCCTTTATCAGTATGTATTTCTCCTTCAGGTCCTCCACAAATCCGCACTCGACCACATTTCCATGTTCCATGATGATCGCATAATCAGTGATACTCTCCATATCGGATATATTGTGTGTTGAAAACAATACACTCTTCTCCCCCGCTCCGTCGCTTATATAATCGCCGATCATCTGACACAGCTTGTCTCGCATAAGAGGATCAAGAGGCGATGCCGGCTCATCGAGCAGCAGCAGGTCTGTATCCCTCGCCATGGCCCCGGCAAGCATCAGCTTAGTTCTGGTTCCATCAGAGAGTGCTGAACACTTTTTCTTCAGAGCAACACCGTTCGGAGAATCAGGAAATATCGCAAGTTCGCGGCAATATCTTTCGAACACGTCCCTGTCAAAATTGTCAAAGAGCAGACTGCTTATCTCCTCCACATCAGATACAGTCCACTGTGGAAGGTAATATCTGCCTGTTCCCGTATAGCCTATCCTGTTCTTTACATCCGCCCTTCTCTCCTTCTCCTCCGATGAATACTTGTCAAAGAAAGTCAGCTCACCTTTGTAATCAAGCCTTATTCCTGAAAGCATATTGAGAAGTGTCGTCTTTCCCGCTCCATTTTCTCCGATGAGTGCTGTCGCAAATCCCTTTGGCACCCTCAAATCAGGTATATCCAGTGTAAATGTCTTAAACTTTTTGGAAATATTCTCCCCTTTTACAGCGCAGTCATAATTCATCATCCAATCCTCCATTAAACCTTAAACTCTCTTCACGTCTTTCTTTTTCCCTATTCTCTGTCCACTTTGTTCTCTGCCTGTCAAATCGTCAGTCCTGTACCATAAGCAAGGCATCAAGCATATTCTTTAGTTCATCGTCCGACAACCCCGCAATACGTGCCGCAGCTATGGCCTCCGTCAAAGATGCCTCTACCTTTCGAAGATGCTGCTCTATCAGCATCTCACTGTCCTGTGCATTCACATAAAAGCCCTTGCCCTGTTCAGCCGTGACCAGCCCTTCCTGCTCCAGCAGCTCATAAGCTTTCATGGTGGTGATAACACTTATCTTCAGATCCCGTGCCAGCCCCCTGATAGACGGCAGATATTCGCCCTGGGCATATTTGCCCGCCAGAATGTCCGACTTGAAGCTGTCTGCTATCTGCTGATATATAGGCACTCCTGAGTTCTGAGAAAGTCTCATATGTACACCTCCTTAAACTGTTCTCAACTGTTTATATGTTATATATACACTATGTACAGATATGTGTCAACAACTTTTTACTCTAAACCCTAAAATAATAATATCTTCATCTCCTTGTCCACGCAAAAAATCCCCGCCGGCACTGATCTGTTCGGTACCGGCGGGGATTTATCTGTCATATTATTCTATTGTTCAAGCGGGCATGTTATCTGGAACATCTCCTCACACACCTTGTGTACAAGTCTGGCTGTCTCCGTGTCTGCCAGCTTGTAATATACCTCCTTGCCCTCTCTGCGGCTCACGATCAGGCCGCTGCCCTTGAGCTGCTTCAGGTGGTGCGATACGGCCGGATCACTCATCTCCATGGCCGCCGCTATGTTGCTGACACATTCCTCGAGGTGGCACAGCATCCAGAGTATCCTTAGCCTTGTGCCATCGCTGAGCTGTTTGAATATATCTGCCATGCTGCTGCAATCTTCCACAGACGGCATGCATTTTATGATCTTGTTCTCATTGTCGCAGTGACAATGCGGCAAATGTATCTCTCCCATGCGGTCTCCTCCTATTCTTTGAAGCTCAGTGCTCTTGTCGCATTTAATACCGCAAGGATCATAACTCCTACATCTGCGAATATTGCCCACCACATGTTGACAAATCCAACTGCGCCCAGTGCAAGGCATGCAAACTTGATCACAAGTGCAAATACTATGTTCTGGTGTACGATCCTGAGTGTCTTCTTGGATATCTTCATGGCTGTCGCTATCTTTGCAGGATCATCATCCATGAGGACGATATCCGCAGCTTCGATAGCTGCATCGGAACCAAGGGCTCCCATGGCAATTCCTATATCTGCTCTCGAAAGTACAGGGGCGTCATTGATTCCATCTCCGACAAATGCAAGCTTCTCCTTCTCTCCCTTGGCTGCGATGAGCTTCTCGACCTCATCCACCTTGTCTCCAGGGAGAAGTTCACTTCTCACCTCATCCACGCCAAGCTCGCTTCCGACTGCATCTGCAACCTTCTTCGCATCACCTGTGAGCATGACTACCTTCTCCACGCCTGCTGCCTTGAGACCACTTATAGCCTCCTTTGCATTTGGCTTGACAACATCTGATATGAGAATATATCCTGCATACTTTCCATCCACGACAACATGTATCTCTGTTCCAACCGATGTAGGAACCGCTGCCTGTATGTTCATCTGCTTCATGAGCTTGACATTTCCTGCGGCAACCTCATGACCATCAACAACCGCTGACACACCGTGTCCGCTGATCTCCTTTGCGTCTGTGACCCTGTTGTTGTCGATTTCCTTGCCATATGCCTCCTTCAGGCTCTTGCTGATAGGATGGTTGGAATAGCTCTCGACCAGCGCTGCCTTTTCAAGAAGATCAGCTTCGCTCATTCCTCCCTCAGGATGTATCTCTGTAACCTGGAACACACCCTTTGTGAGTGTTCCTGTCTTATCGCACACGACATACTTTGTGTATGAGAGAGCCTCAAGATAGTTGGAACCCTTGACCAGAATACCCTTTGCCGAAGCTCCGCCGATTCCTCCAAAGAAGCTCAGTGGAATGGATATTACCAGTGCACATGGACAGCTTATAACAAGTGTTGTCAGTGCTCTGATGATCCACTTGGACCATGCTGCAGGATTACCCATGATAATGTTTACCAATGGCGGAAGCACTGCAAGCGCAAGTGCTGCTATACATACAGCCGGTGTATAATACTTTGCAAATCTTGTGATGAAGTTCTCTGATCTGGACTTCTTCATGCTTGAGTTCTCGACAAGATCAAGGATCTTTGATACAGTTGACTCTCCAAATTCCTTGGATGTCTCGATCTTTATAAGTCCGTTGAGGTTGACGCATCCACTGATGATCTCATCACCCACATGAACCTCTCTAGGAACACTCTCTCCTGTGAGAGCACTTGTGTTGAGTGAGGATGAGCCCTCAACAACCTTTCCATCGATAGGTACTTTCTCTCCAGGCTGTACAACTATGACTGTTCCGATCTGAACGTCATCAGGATCTACCTGCTCAAGCTTGCCATCCTTCTCTATGTTCGCATAATCAGGACGGATATCCATGAGTGCTGTGATATTCTTCCTGCTCTTGCCTACGGCGTAGCTCTGGAACAGCTCGCCTATCTGGTAGAACAGCATAACCGCTGATGCCTCCTTGTACTCACCGAGCACCATGGCACCAACCGTAGCTATAGCCATAAGGAAATTCTCGTCAAATACCTCTCCGTGTATAATTCCGAGAAATGCCTTTTTAAGTATATCGTAACCTATGACGAGATATGGGATCAGGTAAGCCACGATCTCTATGCATCGCCACATAACTGACGGATTCTCAAGATCCACCATCCCGGTCTTGTCAAGCACCGTAAATGTGACAGCCATGGCAACCAGAAGAACCGCCGATATTATAATTCTTCTGAGCACTTTTTTCTGTTTCTTTGTCATAACATCCTCCTATCTGATAGAGCACAGATCTTTCACAGTTAGCCGTGACTAAACAACCTGCTATACCATAATCCGGCAGTCAGCATGCACATGCATAACCGCCTTTGGTTACATAAAGATCTCGCAGTCAGGCTCAACCTTCTTACAAGCCTTAAGTACGTTCTTCATAACCTCAGCCTCGTCAGCTCCGTCGTCGAACTCAACGCTCATCTTCTGTGCCATGAATGCTACAGTTGCATCCTTAACACCTGCTACCTTCTTTGTAGCCTCCTCCATCTTTGCTGCACAGTTTGCACAATCAACTTCAATCTTATACTTCTTCATAATAGTTATCTCCTTTTCATTGTTCTCATTGAATCTATGAACATTTAAACATGTATTTAATTATATGTCAACAGTAAAATGCTATTCTTTTAAAAATTTATTTATATGAACATCTGTGCATTTTAAAAAACCTGTGTATATAACATATACACAGGTTTTTATTCCAGATATATCTGATTCCACTTTCAGATCATGTTTCAGATCCTACTTCAGATCCTCCACAAGCTCATAGAGAGCGATTGCTGAGTTGAAGTTATCAGGTATGATCTCATCACTTGGGATGACAACTCCGTACTTATCTGCTATCTCTGAAATGATAGAGATGATATCGAGTGACTCCAGGATTCCGTCGTCAACGAGTGCCTCCTCATTTTCAAAATCAACATTTGGCTTGATCTTCTTGAGCATCTCAATAAATTCTTTCATTGTTCAATTCTCCTTTGTATGATCTTCTCTGCAAACCATCTATACGTTCTGCTCTGCAAGCTTTCTTACTTCCTTTCGCAGAACTGAACCCTTGAACGTCTTTGGTATACTTTCAACATAGATATACTTTCTTGGAAGCTTGTAGCTCTCAAGTCTGTCAGCAAGAAAGCTTTCAAAATCAGCTTCCTCATAGCCATCCTTCTGCACGACCAGTATGACCGGAAGCTCTCCGGTGATCGGGTCTTTGATTGAAGTGTAAGCCACATCATCTATATGCTCATATCCAAGTGCAAGGTCTTCTATCTCTGCAGGAGATATCTTGCTTCCACCATAGTTTATCACATCATCGGCCCTGCCTACAAGTATGCAGTCGCCATCCTCATCCAGATATGCCAGATCCTTTGTCCTAACATATCCATCCACAATGGTCTCAGCAGTGAGTTCGGGGTCATTGTAATAGCCTTCCATGACTATAGAACCGCCCCAGGACAGAAGTGCCGGTGACTCCGGGCTGCCATTTGTAACCACGTTACCCTCGTCGTCAGAGAATCTTACGACCGAGTTCACGGTAGGTCTTCCTATACATCCTGTCTTGTTGCCATTGCCACTGAACTCCAGTATGCATGCGCATCCGGCTTCAGATGAACCATAGAAATTATACAGTCTTGTATGTGGAAGCAATCTGAGCAGCTTCTCCTTGTCTGACTCGGCAAGAGGTGCTGAGCCTATCTGTATATAATCAAGCTGATCTGCATAATCCGCGATCCTGTCATCAGACAAATGGAATATCATTCCGAGTGATGCCGGTGATATCGCCATGGATGTCACTCCGTATTTCTCTATGAGCTTCCACAGCGTTCCGATAAATACCATTCCGTCCATCAGACATACTGTGCCGCCATTTACCATGTCTGACTGGTATCTTCTTATTCCAAATGAATGGTTGAGAGGCATTGGTATTATCTCCACATTGCCCTTCTTCATGGCTGTTCCCTCGATGACATTGCCGGCTATTCCCACATCACCTCTGTGGTGCATGACAACGCCCTTTGAAGATCCAGTAGTTCCCGTTGTGAAGAGCAGCATCGATCTGTCCTCCTCACCCGGAAGCTCAAGCTCTGCCTCGCTCTCATCCTTCATCCTGGTTATTATTTCCTTCTGGCTTATACACTTTATTCCATCCACAGGCTTGTCTGATATTAGACATGCCGCGTCAACTCTCTGGCCTATCTCAACTGCCCTCTCTGCGGATGTGGATTTCTCTATCGGCACGACAAGCACCTGCATGTACTGCAGTGCAGTGAACACTGTCAGATAATCTATGTTCTGTGTGCATCTGATCATTACATGATCGCCCATGCATATGCCCATATCCTGCAAAGCGTGTGCAGTCTTTCTTATATTGCTCCAATACTCTGCGTATGTGACTGTCTTTCTTAGCTCACACACCGCCAGAGTGTCCGGCTGCATCTGGGCATACTCCTGAATATAATGTAATACCGTCTGCTTATACATTATTCGTTCTCCTTCTTGTACTTCTCCCATTCTGCCATGAGACTGCTTTCCTCATCTGCCCAGGCATCACAGGCATCAGTCCAGCTCTGCTTCTGCTCATCTGTAAGCTTACTCTGCAGGCCGTAATTGTCCTCTATATATTGTGCAAGATATGTGGTAACCTTCTTGGCACCCGCAATATTTACATGCTTGCTGTTATAGAAATCTGTTGAATAATCCAGATTCAGTTCATCAAGAACATTGTTCATATTCAGATAATCATATCCCTTTGAGGCTATGTACTCGTCAAGCTGAAGCTGCTTGGATGCCTGACCCTTTGATGGGTAGTAAGGTGTCGCAACCAGCAGAACCTTAACTCCGAGCTCCTCTGCCTTTGCCTCTATGTCATCGATATATCCGAGTGTCTCATCCGACAGATGAAGCTGTCCGTCAGACTCGAACACAGGCTCCTTGATCTTCGTGATCTTCGACCTCTGCCTACCTGTCTTGAACTCGTCCGTTCCCTGATTGAGTCTGTCTATAAGCACCTGTCTGTCAAATGTCAGCAGATTATCGTGATACTTCAGAATAGGGAACATGAGCTCGAACTTTGACTTCTCATCCGCTCTGTAATACTTCTGTATCATCTCAAACTTCGTCGATGATGGTCTCATGCCCGATGTCATGACCTCCATACGATAATTGTAATGCTCATCCTTTATCTTTGTGACATCGCCTCGTATGATAATACTTCTGACCTCAACCACAAACAGATCCAGATCCTGGGTCTTTGCAGCCTCTTCCATGAGATACGGCGCAAGTCTTATATCCTGAGCCGCAGTACCTATGAGCATCGATGTGTACCCCTGCTCCTCATACGCCTGAGTCGGTATCCAGTATCTGTACATCGAGCTGGAGCCGATGAGCACCGTATTGATGGTGTTATCCTCCTCCGCATAGTAGTTTGTCCACACATCTGAGTCAAAATCCTGTGGTCTTGCCAGTTCTCCCGCCTTGTTCAAGCCAAGAAAAAGCACTGTACATATCGAAAATACTGATATTGTATATTTTATCCACGCTGGCATATCTTTCTCCCTTCTCATTAGAACTGTTCATATATAAATGATGCGCCCGCACCAGAGCCGTATACTCCGCATATGGCAATGAATGCCAGACCTGCTGCCATGACCAGCCATTTGAATACTATGTTCTGCTTTGCAAGCCATTCTCTGACATCGCCTGTGCTGCCTCTTCTCTCCATGATCTCCTGCGCGATGGACACAGCAAGAAGGAGAAGGCATCCAAATATCAAAACTCTCCACTCTCTTCCTGAAAGCGAAAATTCATCCACAATATTATACACCTTTGAGTGATCAAACACCATGGAACGGATCATCCAGATCGAGCTTCGGATTCCCTGTCCCATAAATATGAGACGTCCTATGACACAGAGGATGAATGTTCTGAGCATTCTGAATATCTCCCAGCTTATGCAGTCAGTCTTTATCCTGAGCGCCTTTGTAAGCTTTGCCAGCGGTTCCTCAAAAAGTGTCGACATGCATATCAGCACTCCGTGATACAAGCCCCATGCTATATAATTCCACTTTGCGCCGTGCCAGAGACCGGTCAGCACCCACACACACAGGATAGGTATGCTCGCTGCAAATACCTTTCCTATCACATTTCCTAGGTAATCTCTTATCTTGACATTGAGCTTGAGGAACAGCTTTGATGTTGACACCGGGTAGAATACATATTCTCTGAAGAATGCACCCAGTGACAAATGCCATCTTCTCCAGAACTCAGGAAGTGTCTGTGAAAAGTATGGTCTTCTGAAGTTCTCTCCCAGAACGATGCCGAAGCACTCTGAAGTGCCCCTTACTATGTCCATACATCCTGAGAAATCGCAGTATATCTGGATGGAATATGCGATTCCCACTGCCAGGAATATTCCGCCATGATAATCAAATGTATGCCCAAATATCTCTTTTGTAAAAGCTCCTATCCTGTCAGCTATAACGATCTTCTTCACAAATCCCCAAAGCATGAGCCAGACACCTCTCATGATAGTGTCCATATTGAAGCTGTGCTCCTCCCAGAGCTGATATCCTACTTCCTCATATCTGGCTATAGGTCCCTGGGTAACATGTGGGAAATAAAGCACATATGACAGGTATCTGAAGAAATTCTTCTGCGCTGATATTCGTCCGTTATACAGATCCACGAGATATGAGATCATCATGAATGAGTAAAATGATATTCCCAAAGGTGCTATGAGATTCCAGTCAGGAATGCTCTGCAATCCGTCGTATGGTATGAATCTCTTTATATTGTCGAGCACAAAGCCAAATGCCTTGAACGCCGCCAGAACACCGATAACTATGACAAGTGCCCACACAAGGAACTTCTTTCTCTTCGCCTTCTCAGCAGCCTTGATCTTTCGTGCGGTTCTTCTGTCCGCATCCTTTGCCAGCTCCTCCTGCTCGTCCAGACTCTTCTGCAGCCTCAGTGAGAACAGATACACGACAACAGCCGTGGCAATGACCAGAAACAGGTACTCTATCCCGGCATATCCGTAGAACACAAGACTCGCAAGGAGCAGTATCACCCACTGTATCTTCTTTGGAACTATGTAGTATAGCACTATTGTACACAATAAAAAAACTATAAATGTATAAGTTACTACTGACATGTCCTCTCCCTCTTCTACAAGTAAAAATTATTTATACACTGCTAAACGCCGGCCAGTATTTTAACAGCAGCGCACATGCTACTGACATGACCGCCAGAACCAGCAGAGTTATCTTCCAGCCCTCTTTGAACATATACTTTGGCGACAGGCCGTATCCAACCGGTATCGCCCTGATGGATGTCGGAAGCATGTATGACAGGTTGACTCCCACAGATGCCACATATATGTACGGTATCGGATTGAGTCCGCAGCCCTGTGTGATGGATATTACCAGCGGCATGGCTACCGCAGCCGTGGCTGTGTTAGATGTCACATCTGACATGAGAAGTGTAACGGCAAGTATCACGAACACTGTGATAAATCCACCCTTCATATCAAGCTTTGATATACACTCACCAAGTGCCTCTGCAGCACCGGATTTGTTGATGAGTGTTCCGGCGGCAAGTCCACCGGCAAATATATACATAAGTCCCCAGATGATCTTACCCTGAACATTCTTCCACACCATAATACGCTCTCCGTTCTTGTTGGTGAGAAGGAATGATACTATGGCGCATATGATAAATACATACGCCGGCTTGAGTCCCGGAAGTATGCTCTGGTAGAGCTGTCTGGTAAATGCAAGCACCGTGGCAAGAACAAATAACACAAGTGCTATCTTCTCCTCGTAGCTCATAGGAGGAAGCTCCTTGTATTTTGCTACAAAGTATTCCCTTGAACCGCCAAGCATCTCTGTCTTCTTCACATCACGGATCATGAACAGGATATTTACAAGCACAAGTATGAGCATGATAGGCAGGAATCTTACGACCCATGAAGAGTACATGTACTCCTCGCCTGTTATCTGCTGTATATATTCGACCGTCACAAGATTCATCGCACCTCCGAGCGGCGATGCCAGACCACCGAGTCCGGTTGCATATGCTATCGTGAGAAGTATCTTTGATGCAGTCTTGTTTGTCTTGATGTCGTCCATTCCTATATACTTGAGCATGGCGATCGCTATAGGTGTGATCGTCGCACATACCACTGCATTTGGAAGCACCGCTGACAGAACTGCAGACAACACAAACCAGAACACAAGCTGTATCCTCAAACTGCTGCCGATAAGTCTCAGGAATGTAATGGCTATCCTCTTGTCAAGCCCGGTATTCTCCCACATCACGCTTATGATGGAAGCTCCCAGAAGAAGCAGTATCGTCTCGTCTGCGTAGTTGGAAATGACCGCCGACATGTCAGTCATCTGAAATATCGCATTTAAGGCTATCGGGAGGAATGCAGTTACCGCATAGTCCACCGGGCCTGTTACCCACCAGTACGCCATCCACATGATGGTTCCTATCGCTGCTCTTGACTCAAATGTCGTGAATACTCCGTGTGGCAAAAGTGCCGTAAACAGCCCGAATAACAATGGGCCGATCAGTAAATGTACTATTCTCTTTCGTTCTTTCATAAATATAGCTCCTATTTTCAATAAAACACTGATTTTAAATTATACACATTTAAGATTAATCTTTCATTAAAAAAATTAATATATATTAAAATCCACAGACATTATTCTGCATTTACCGGGATTTTAAATGTAAACAGGCTTCCTTTTCCGGGCTCACTGTCAACATCCACGATTCCGCCGTAATATCTGGCAATCTGCATTACCTGTGACAACCCCAGGCCAAAACCCTCCGCACTTCTGTCCGGCTCACCTCTGTAAAAACTCTCAAATATCTTTTCCTTTGTGCTCTTATCCATTCCCCGGCCCTCATCCCTGACCGAGATAAAATAGCTGTCATTTTTCACACCGCAGGACACATGGATATTACCTCCATCATTGCTGTACTTCACCGCATTTGACATCAGATTGTTCACGACGATAACTATATGGTTCATATTCGCTTTGACCATCGTCGGCTTCAGGTCGTAGGTAAACTTAAGATTCTTCTTACAGATGTACTCCACATCATCGCACACAGACTCCACCACATCCAGCAGATCTACATCCTCAACCGCTATGACTGCGTTTTCATTGTCCATGACCGACATCTGAAGAAGCTGTTCTATGAGCCCCTTCATACGTGAGGTCTGTCTCTCGAATACCTCTATGCTCTCAAGCATCTCCTCATCGCCATTCTTCTCCGCGATCTCCCTGGAAAGCTGACACTGGGCATGCATGACTGCTACAGGTGTTCTCAGCTCATGGGATACATTTGCATTGAACTCAGCCTGTCTCTCAAGCTCCTGATGGACTTTTCTGTACAGGTTGTTATTCGCATCGGTCAGCATATCAAGCTCTTTGAACGGACCGTCATACTCCAGATTCTCTGTAAAATCAAGATTGTCCACGCTCTTATCTATCGAACGGTTCAGGCTTCCCATTGGAACTGCTATCAGTTTCCTCAAAGCAAATGCATATATCACAAATGCTATCAGCACGATTCCAATAACACAGTATGATTTATATAACAGTTCACTGTAATTGCTCTCTATATCCCTGACGGATACCATGACACAGATCTTGTATTTAGAAGTCTTCTTCAGCGGCTCTTTGTCTGTTCTTCCCTGCCTGACGACCGCAAAATACTTGACCTTCCCTGCATCTATATGCATAAGATCTCTTATGCTTATATCCGGATTATCCGCATATCCCTCAGGCACCTCGCCGTCAAGGATCTCGCCGTCATTTCCCTGAAGGAACACATATATCTGCTCATTACTGTCCGGATCGTCCTCACGGTCGTAAAGTCCATCATCTATATGTGGCTTCTTCTGTGAATCATACACTATGTATCGTCTGATCTGGGCTACCTCCTGTGTCAGCTTCTTATAAGCCATCAGGTTCATATCATCCTTCATAAGATTGTTCTGGATGACCAGCAGACAAGATATACCCACCACCAGAATAAGCGCTGTAATTATAATAGTGTATGTTACAAATGATATTTTTCTCTTTAACATTCCAGTTTATAGCCGACACCTCTTATAGTATGGATCAGCTTCTCCTCATAATTATCGTCTATCTTCCTTCTCAGATAACGGATATACACATCTATCACATTTGAATTGACATCGTCATCTATGTTCCAGATGTTCACCCGTATCTGTTCCCTAGTTACTACCACATTTCTGTTTCTGGCTAGGTACTCAAGGATAGCATACTCCCTGACCGTGAGATCAATTACCTTTCCATCCCTGATCGCCTGTCTGTTGTTCATGTCGACCACCAGTGAACCACAGGTTATCACATTCTCATTTACCGGATTCTGGGTTCTCAGCATGACCCTGAGTCTTGCCATAAGTTCCGAGAACTCAAATGGCTTTGTCATATAATCGCTGGCTCCGGCATCCAGTCCCCTGACTATATCCTGTGTCTCCGTCTTGGCCGTGAGGAAAAGCACAGGAACCTGTATCCCCGCATTTCTCATCTCGCGCAGGACTGTTATTCCGTCCTTGTTCGGGATCATTATATCCATGATCGCCCCGTCGTAATTCTCCGCTTCCATATAATCAAGTGCCGCCTGTCCGTCATAACAGGCATCCACATTATAGCCCTCTTTGACCAGCTTACTGCATATTATGCTGTTCAGATCCTTCTCATCCTCAACTACAAGTACACGCATACATCCATCCTCCCTGTCATTTTCATCTGTTGGCCACTACAGTATATCGCTGCACGATTGCTGAACAGATATATATTGCCATGCTTTTATGAAAATAACATTAAAAGCCGTCACTTACATCTGCCAAATGTAAATAACGGCTCTCAAATGCTGTTTTTATCTATTCTGTCTTACCGCTCTTCTCATCGTAGGTATCAAGAAAGCTGTGTCTCACGCCTCCCTGCTTGTACTCTATAAGGGTATCGATATTGACATTCTCCACACTCTTGAATATGTTGCCCTCCACAAACGGATTTGTCTTCTTGAGTGTCGCTATAAGCTGCTTGATCTCCTGACGCTTGGACTTCGTCTCCTCATTGTTACATGTTGTGCATGTGTCAGTGAACTTACATGCGCACTGTATGAAATGAAGCTCGTTGTAATCTCTCCACGCCTTGATGTCGTCCTCTCTCACCATATAGAGAGGTCTGATTAGTTCCATTCCCTCAAAATTGGTGCTGTGGAGCTTCGGCATCATGGTCTGCATCTGCGCTCCATAGAGCATACCCATGAGTATGGTCTCTATGACATCATCGTAGTGGTGTCCAAGAGCTATCTTGTTACAGCCAAGCTCCTTCGCATAGCTGTACAGATGGCCTCGTCTCATTCTTGCACAGAGATAACACGGCGACTTCTCTACGTTATACACTGAATCAAATATATCAGACTCAAATATCTGGATAGGGATGTTCAGCATCCTGGCATTATCCTCTATGACCTTGCGGTTTGCCGGGCTGTAACCCGGATCCATAACTATGAACTTGAGCTCAAATGGGAACTTGTTGTGCCTTTTCAGCTCCTGAAAACACTTTGCCATGAGGAAGGAATCCTTGCCGCCCGATATACATACGGCTATCCTGTCGCCCTCCTTCACCAGCTCATATCTGTTGATGGCCTTTGTGAAGTTGCACCATATCTTCTTGTGGAACTTCTTGCGGAGGCTCTTCTCAACGTCGGCACATATATCAGTCTGTTCCTGCTTGCCCATGGTGTAGAGCAGCCATGATATATATCCGCCTTTGAGGCTCACCGCATCGTATCCCAGCTCCGTAAGTCCCTCCGCCAGCGGAATGCTGTTGGTTCCGTGGGTGCAGCAGATTATGAGTTTCTTTCCCTTTGAGTTGTCCCTGGGCATATATTCCTCTGCAGGAAACAGTTCACCTGCG
This sequence comes from Coprococcus sp. RTP21281st1_F1_RTP21281_210402, assembly GCF_040915325.1. Lineage (NCBI taxonomy): Bacteria > Bacillati > Bacillota > Clostridia > Lachnospirales > Lachnospiraceae > Coprococcus > Coprococcus sp. RTP21281st1_F1_RTP21281_210402. The sequence continues at coordinate 304,782 of NZ_JBCPDQ010000004.1, read as the reverse complement.
GTTTCTGCCAGATGCTCCGACATCAGCCTGTCCGTCTGGACTGCCATCGCACCCGGGATGGCTCCGTGGGATATCTCAACTTCATCCCTGATGTCAACTATCAGATATGAATCCTTATCCAGTTCCTGTATCTCTTCTATTGTGATTTCATTTGAAGTTTCTTTTGAGTTTTCTAATGCCATATCCCTGTCACCATTTTTCTTAGTATTACAAATAAGCTATTTTTATATATGCTACTGTCTGCTGCATATGGCATCGCCGTCATCCGCAGCTTACTCCTTGCCATCCCAGCAGTATGTACAAAGCTTGCACTTCTCAACTCCGCACGCCTCAAGCATATCATCAAGTCTGTTGAATCTGAGTGATGTGAAATGCAGCTCCTTGCAGATCTCATCAACCATTTTCTCATACTTCTCTGAATCAGGATCTGTGTACTCCTGAAGTACCTCGTCTGTCACGTTGCCGTTCTCAAGTCTCTCGATAACTCTTCTTGTTATAAGATCCATCTCTGATGATGATCTTGAGAAGTTAAGGTATTTACATCCGTATACAAGTGGTGGACATGCAGGTCTGATGTGCACTTCCTTGGCACCGCTGTCAAACAGATACTCGGTTGTCTCTCTGAGCTGTGTTCCACGCACGATGGAATCGTCTATGAGCAGAAGGCTCTTATCCTTTATAAGATCCTCAACTGCCAGAAGCTTCATCTTCGCGATGAGGTTACGCTGGCTCTGTATGGTCGGCATAAATGAACGTGGCCATGTCGGTGTGTACTTGATGAATGGTCTTGAGAAAGGTATTCCTGATTCATTGGCATAGCCGACTGCATGCGCTGTTCCTGAATCCGGAACTCCGGCTACGATATCAGGCTTAACGTTATCTCTCTTTGCCATGCTGGCTCCGCAGTTGTATCTCATCTGCTCTACACTCATACCCTCGTATGAACTTGCAGGGTAACCATAGTATACCCACAGGAAGGTACAGATCTTCATGTCCTTGCCCGGCTGCACAAGCGTCACGCAGTTTGACGGTGTGAGTACAACAACCTCACCAGGACCGAGTTCTTTATAGTCATGATAGCCAAGGTTCTTGTAGGCAAAGTTCTCAAATGACGCACAGAATGCACCATCTTTCTTGCCTATGACCACAGGAGTTCTTCCATACATATCCCTGGCTGCATATATTCCATTCTGGTTCATGAGCAGGAGTGACAGAGAACCATCTATCTTCTCCAGCGCATATCTTATTCCATCTATCAGATTATCCTTCTGGTTGATGAGGGCTGCCACAAGCTCTGTGCTGTTGATATCCCCTCCGCTCATCTCAAGGAAATGTGAATGTCCCTGATCAAATATCTCCTTGGATATCTCGTCAACATTGTTGATCTTGCTGACAGTTGTCAGAGCATATGTTCCGTGATGTGAACGCACTATGAGTGGCTGTGGCTCATAATCGGATATACATCCTATTCCAAAATAGCCCTTCATGTTCTGCATATCTTTGTCGAACTTTGTTCTAAATGGAGCATTCTCGATATTGTGTATGGATCTGTCAAATCCCTTATCTCCATACACTGTCATGCCTCCGCGTCTTGTTCCAAGATGTGAATGATAGTCTATTCCAAAGAACAGATCAAACACACAGTCATCTTTTGCCGCTACTCCAAAAAATCCACCCATTGTTTTCCTCCTGAAGTGATAAAAATTTGTCATTTTCGCAAACATATCTATATTAGCATAGTATCGGCGGTGATTACAATACCTTCATCGCCAACTTCACTATCCCCGCAATGAAGATCAGCACAGCCAGTCCGAAAAAGCAAACCTCCATCTCTCTGTACACCTTGTTTGACTTCTTCTCATAGGCCGTTCTCTTTTCCCTAGAGTATAAAAGTTTATACTCGCTACCGATAGGATGTTTCTTTCTGTTTATCTCCTGATTTACCATATAAGAATCCGGCTCACCGCTGTATGGATCGATGTATTCCACTGTGGGTTGTGCATATCCCGGCAATTTTGTCCTGCCGGTCAGGGTATCGTATCCTATGATCTTTCCGGTTATTTCCTACATTTAACACATTCTCACTGTATATAAACATTCTATCATTTAACCAACTACTGAAAAAGATCTGTATTCATACCAAAGACATCAATAACTTTCAAAATATCGGAAAGTTCATCCCTAAATTTCTGACGATACTCCTCCATGTCACCATTATCCCTGCCATTGTTACTAAGTTCAAATAAATCTCTGTCATTCTTTATCGCTACTGCCACCATATTGCCAGCGATCTGTATCTCCATAAATCCTTCAAGTCCCATAAGTCCCTGCATAAGCTGTGGCGTCAATACCCTCAAAGCAAGCTGGCTGTCAGAGGCATATATATCGAACCTGTTATCAAATGACGCGTTGCCCGTCATAAAACTGTTACATGAATCCCCAGAACTCAATACACTTGATAATATGCCACTTTTCTTTTCATTTTTCATTCTTCGACTAATTCTCTCCTGGATATGTACAAAACCATTAACATTCTTATGGGAAGTAGCCGTTATGAGCTGACCTTTAAAATTGACAACATTATCGCCAGGAAACTCGCCGTCCGGTGAACCCTTTGTTTCCGTTCTGAGTGTGAGATCACTGAATGTAAATTCTACTCCCCTGTATATTCCATGTATAAAGTCAGAACCATCCATATTATTAAATGAAGGAAGAATCGGACAATTATGTAAAAATGCCTCATTTGTATATCCATTTGGCATGTATTCAATCACATGAAAGCGCTCTCCAAGGACACTCCGTACAACATACTGTCCCATGAGTTCCTTGAGGTCTTTAAGTTTATTTGTCTCCATATATGAGAACAGGAAAAATCCGCCTACAAACAAAGCCGGAATCAGCAGCCAAGCAGAGTCTAATTCATAGCCATTTCTAGATACCACCATAAACGCAACAAATGGCGCAAATATTCCTATAAAAGAAACAATCTTAAACACCTTAAGCACTTTACATAGTTTGTGTTTTTCTAATATTTCCGATTCTATATTCTGATCCATCTTCTCATCTCCAAACTGTGATAAATACGCTATACGAATCTCAGAGCCTTACCGAACTTTTATCTCATAAAAAAATCGCCCTATACTGATATATAATATACCAGTATAAGACGAATTCAAACTTAATTAAAAAGATTTTCCCTGAATCCTAGCCGATGCTCTTAACGCTTTCTCCCTCTATCAGGGAATATGGCACTATCTCATGTTCACCAGCTGCTGCATAATTTATATGCTTGAGCATGATGTCAACACTTCTCGATGCCATGATCTCTTTATTCTGTTTTATTGTTGTAAGTCTTGGTACACAGTATCCTGCCAGCTCTATTCCATCAAATCCAGTAACTGACAGCTCCTCCGGAATATGTTTGCCCAGATCAGCAGCCGCTCTCATGACGCCGATCGCTATCGTATCACTGAGAGCCATGATTGCTGTAACCTCCGGCTGTTCCTCCAAGAGACGCTTCGTGGCCTCATAACCTGCCTTCATAGAATACCTGCACGGAATATATGTAAACTCCGCCCGGTCATCATGCTGCCACTCATCTATAGCCCTCTTGCAGCCTTCATATCTATTGAAACTTATCTGTTTCTCGGACACCTGCCCTCCTATGACTCCGATGCGCCTGTGGCCTTTTTCAAGAAGATACCTTGTCATATCGTATGTCGCTGCCGTGTCATCTATCGTTATGGAGGATATGTTGTCATTTGCAAGAATCTCTCCGCCGGTCGTGATTATGACTCCCGGAATCTCAAACTCTTTCACACGCTCATCAAAAAGTGCAAGATTGGCACCCAAAAACATGATTCCCTTCGGATTCACGCTATGAGTGAGTTTGATGGCATACTCGATCTCGTCACCATCCTCGTCTATGTACTCCACTATGACATCCTCATCATATCCAGCAAGCAGGTTCTGTATCCGCTCTACTATATCCGCAAACAACATATTCTGGTTTCCTTTTATGATGACAACCACCGCCGATTTCGCTGACATTTTGAGGAGCTTTGCGTTGACGTTCGGCTCAAAGCCGTTTTCCTCTATAACCCTGAGTATCTTCTCTCTGGCTGCATCGCTGACTCCGGTCTGATTGTTGATCACCCTGGACACGGTTCCGATACCATAACCTGATATACGTGCAATATCCTTTATTGTCATAAGCTGTATCCCACTTTTCTCTTTTATTCCCAATAATTATATTATCCCAATATGTGGAGGTCAAGAAAATACTCTACTTATCATTTCCCGGTAAATATTTTTAGAGAGTACTTTTTCACATCTTGCTTCTCCCGGTCATCAGTGTAAGTCTGCCTATTTCCTCTGCAAGATCATCATCCGTATCGTCGGATATCATGCGCCACCTCCAGTTATCGCCAACTGTGGATGGCTTATTCATCCTCGATTTATTGTCTAGCCCCAAATAATCCTGCATCGGTATAATACAAAGATCTGCAATACTTCTCATAGCAAGCGTGATAAATGGGACATTGATCAGACGGTCCGGTGTATAATGAGCTGCCATATAATCCCTTGCCATGTCTCTGGATCTCTGATCTATACTGCTCCACCAGCCAATAAGGGTCTCATTGTCATGGGTTCCCGTATATACAACACAATTTCGTATGTAATTATGTGGAAGATAATCAGATGCCGCCCCGGTGTCTCTCACATCAAAGGCAAACTCCACAACCTTCATTCCCGGAAATCCGGAATCATGCACAAGCTTTCTGACCGAATCAGTCACAAAACCAAGATCCTCGGCAATGACATCTCTCTTACCCAGAGCTTTTTCTATATTCCTAAACAGATCCATCCCTGGGCCCTTTTTCCACTTGCCATTCACAGCTGTTTCCTCACCATATGGAATGGCATAATATTCATCAAAGCCTCTGAAATGATCAATCCGGACTACATCATAAAGCTTATAGCTATGTCTCATTCTGGCTATCCACCAGCTGTAACCGGTCTGCCTGTTCAGCTCCCAGTCATATATTGGGTTTCCCCACAGCTGTCCGGTCTCCGAAAACCCATCAGGCGGACATCCGGCAACCTCGTATGGTCGCCTGTCCTCATCAAGCCTGAAAAGCTCCGGGTGTGCCCATACATCTGCGCTGTCCATAGCTACATAGATTGGGATATCTCCTATGATCCTTATATGGTTCTTGTTGGCATAGCTCTTTAGTGCATTCCACTGAGTATAAAACAAATACTGCATGTACTGCTGAAAATGTATCTCATCCGCAAGCTTAATCTGCATCTGCTGCACCGCATCAGGCTGCCTGTTTCTTATATCCTGCGGCCACTCTGTCCACGGAATTCCACCAAGCGAATCCTTTACAGCCATAAATAGTGAATAATCATATATCCACTCTTTGTTCTCATCCATGAACATGGAAAACTCCATGCTGTCAGTCATTTTCCATCTCTCATATGATTTTCTCAGGATTGGATATCTTCCTTCATATATTGTTCTATAATCCACATATCTGCCATCGTCGCCCCAGTCTATCTCTCTGCACTCGCGGTCTGTGAGCAGTCCCTGATCCACAAGTGTATCAAGATCTATAAAATATGGATTTCCAGCAAATGTCGAAAATGACTGATACGGCGAATCCCCATACCCGGTGGGACCCATGGGAAGTATCTGCCAGTAACTCTGGTGTGCAGACCTAAGCCAGTCAACGAAACGATATGCCTCTTTTGAGAAGCTGCCAATTCCATACTTTGACGGGAGGCTTGATATAGCAAGCAGTATTCCTGCTGATCTTTCCATCTGAAATCTCTCCTTTTAACCAATTTCAGGCGGCTGAGAATCTCACAACCGCCTGTTTTTTTACACTTAATAGTATTTTATCTTACTATCCCTTTACAGCACCGGCTGCAACACCCTTGATGATGTACTTCTGTGCACAGAGGTAGAATACAACAACTGGAATGATCGCCATAACAAGACACGCCATGATCGCTCCCATATCTACTCTTCCGTAGCTGCCCTTCATATACTGAACAACTATAGATATCGTCTTGTATTTCTTGATGTCGAGTACCAGATATGGCAGAAGGAAATCATTCCATATCCACATAGCCTCAAGTATTCCTACAGATATGTAAGTAGGTTTCATGATAGGGATAACAACCCTGAAAAATGTATTGAGCGGCGTACATCCATCTATCATCGCAGCCTCCTCGACCTCCAAAGGAATGGACTTGATAAATCCGCAGAACATGAATACTGCAAGACCTGTTCCAAATCCAAGATACACGATCACGATTCCCCATGGAGTAGTAAGGTGAAGTGCATCCGCAGTTCCAGCCAAAGTAAACATAACCATCTGGAAAGGTATTACCATAGAGAACACGCAGAGCAGATATATGATCTTTGTCACCATATTCTTGACTCTGGTTATATACCAGGCTGTCATAGAGCAGAACAGTAGAATTGCTGCTACTGAGAGAACCGTTATCACAACTGTCCAGCCCACTGCCTTTATGAAATCATACTGTGTTATAGCCGTTTTATAATTGTCCAGGCCTATGTAGCTGTGCTCATTTGGCAGTTCAAATGTCTCCAGACTGATAAACGTCTTGGCTTTCAGAGAGTTTATAATTACGATTATTATCGGTGAAACAAATATTATGGAAATAATGGTAAAGAATAAAGTAGCCAGAATTCCCATAGCCGTCGGTTTTCCTTTCACTCTGTATACCGGTTTTTTATCCGCTGTATTTGCCGTTTTCTGTATCTTTGCCATTACTGCTGCACCTCCTTTGATCTTGTAAGCCTAAGCTGTATGAGTCCTATCGCTACTACCAGTATAAAGAATATGACTGCCTTGGCCTGACCTACTCCCTCATATCCTACTCTTCCATAAAACGTCTCATATATATTGAGCGCAAGCATCTCTGTCTTATGAAGAGGCTCGCCTCCTGTGAGTGCCAGGTTCTGGTCAAACAGTTTGAACGAGTTGGTTATTGTGAGGAATGTACATATAGTTATGGATGGCATCATGTTCGGGATCGTAACTCTGAAAAGTCTCTGTGTTCTATTTGCGCCATCAATCATGGCCGCTTCCTGAATGTCTTCAGGTATTGCCTGAAGTCCTGCAATATAAACAATCATCATATATCCTATCTGCTGCCAGCACACCAGTATAACCAATCCCCAGAAACCGAGGACTTCATTGAGTTTCAGGGCTGTGTCAAACTTTGAGAATATGGCATCAAATATAAGCTGCCATACATATCCAAGTACGATACCACCTATAAGATTCGGCATAAAGAATATCGTTCTGAATACATTAGTTCCTTTGATCTTCTGTGTAAGTGCCAGTGCCACAAGAAATGCAAGAACATTTATAAGCACAAGTGTGACAATCGCAAATAATGTTGTAAACTTAAATGCATCCGGGAATGTTGAGTCCTTGAATGCGTCTATATAATTCTGTAATCCTACAAATTCAGCGTCCCTTATGGTCGTGAACTTACAGAAGGACAGATATATTCCCTCGGCAAATGGCACGATAAATCCTATAACAAACGCAGCCATTGTCGGTATCAGAAACACCGGCCAATATCTTTTTATCGTTTTCTCCATAATTTTTTTGATAACCTCCACTCTGTTGCATATCAATTTTCTTTCCAATATCTTTTGAGTCTAAAAATGGATATGTAGACATATTTGCATATGAATACATATCCATCTCTAGTCTGGCACCTCCGGGTATGAGCTGCCTTTGCAAAGCTGTTAGCCTTCCTGGTGTCCTGCAGCTTGCAGGACTTTATTCATATTTTAAGTTGGGTTTATTTTGTGATGTTTTTTATTTTTGGGTTGTGTACTATTGTTTATTTGTTAATATGTTTTATTTTGACTTTGCTGCAGCAGCCTCTTTAGCCCATCCATCTACAAATGCGCTCTTTACAAGATCCCAGTTGGCATCTGTCTGATCTGCCGCATATGTTGTAAGTGCTGATCCGAGGTCGTTCTTCCACTGCTCTGATGGCATTGTTGTGAAGTTCCAGCTTACAGGTGTCTTGCCCTCTGCTACATACTCATTTGCAATGTTTACAAGAAGGTTTGTTGACTCAATGTTCTTCTTGAATGGTGTTACAAATCCCATTCCATCAGCTCCTGATGGCATAGCACCCTCTGAACCACAGATTGCCTTAAGTGCGACATCATCTGTAGCACACCACTCCATGAAGTCAAGAGTTGCCTGGATATCTTCCTCTGAAGCCTTAGCATTTACACACCAGTAATTCTCACTTCCTGTACAGAGTCCCTGATTCTCCTCACCATCTACTCCGATATAGATAGGGAGCATTCCGAGGTTGTCATCGCCAAGTGATGATACATCTGAGTATGCCCATGTACCATTCTGATAAAATACTGCCTGTCCTGAAACAAACTCTGCAACCGCATCATCACCAGTCTTTGTGCTGAGCTGCTTTGGATCGGTTGTTGAGTTGTTGATGTACAGATCCCATACATTTCTGTAATTATCAAGATATGTACCCTTGATCGCATCTGTAGTATCGATTCCATCAGCCTTGTATTCATAGTAGATTGGAAGATTTGCAAGATGTGTCTTGAATCTCCAATCTGATGATCCGTCCATTCCAGCTGATGTAAATGCTGAGAATCCTAATTTGTCTGAGTTAGCTGTTATATCCTCTGCCACCTTCTTGAGGTCTGCAAATGATTTGATATCATCCTCTGTGTATCCAGCTTTGCTTAAAAGCTCTTTGTTGTAAATGATTCCGTATGACTCTATAACATATCCGATTCCTGCGACCTTATCGCCATCCTTAAGTGCAAAGTCCTCAGATGTGAGTTCTTTATACACCTGTGATGATCCAAGATCATAACAATAGTCCTTCCAAGAAGCAAGACCAACCGGTCCATTTACCTGGAACAGGGTAGGTGATTCTGACTTACCCATCTCACTCTTAAGAGTAGTCTCATACTGACCAGAAGCTGCTGTAACTACCGTAACATCAACGCCTGTCTTCTCTGTGTACACCTTAGCAAGCTCCTGCCACTGTGCATCCTGCTCCGGCTTGAAGTTCAGATAATATACAGAGCCCTTTGCATCTGCCTTCTTTCCCGCTCCATCTGAATCTCCTGAGCCACATCCTGTCAACATGGTACCTGCCATCATAAGTGACAGTCCAAGTGCCGCAATACCTTTCTTGTTCATATTGGTTCCTCCCATAAAATAATAAAAATTTTTCCTTCAGTCATCTCTTATACGAGCTGCTTAATGGTTACTTTGTTTTTTCGGAAACGTTTTTGGAACCGTTTCCATTTGATATATCTTATATTAGTTGTTTATGTACAAAATGTCAATACTATTTTCAATTTTTTTATCACTTTTTGCATTTTTTCACATAGCTCACAATCCAGGTTACATAAAAATGTATAATTTTTGTCATATTCTATCCTTTCTGAATACTATAAATAGAACTATTAAATCTGAAAGGACTATCCTATGAAATGCAACAACCATTGTTCTCCGAACAGACCTGACTGTCGTGACAACATCTGCACTATAGACCTCCGGGATAAAGCGTTACAGAACCACAATTACCGCGAAACCGTGTGGACCGGCTGTTTCATGCAGATGACAGTCATGTGTATACCTGCCTGCTCAGACGTAGGTTTGGAAATCCATGATAATACCGATCAGATCATCCGGATCGAACAGGGACAGTGTTCAGTCAGAATGGGCTGCTGCCCAAACGAACTGTGCTTCCGTCAGAATCTTTGTGCAGGAGAATGCGTCTGTATACCAGCCGGCACATGGCACAACATCATCAACATTGGCAATAATCCACTGAAACTCTCATCCATATACGCCCCACCACATCATCCCAGGGGAGAGACACAGACCACCAAAGCCAGGGCTATGGGAATGGATTGCTGATATGTTTTCATGTGACATGAGGTAGAACGCATTGCCGGATTTATTGTCCCATTGTTTTTAGCATGCTTCTGTCCTCCATCAAAAAAGACACCAAATTCTGCCTGCCCGTCTGATATTGGGCAAGCGGCATTTAGTGTCTTTGCTGTTTCTGTATTAATTTTTCATACACATGCCATAATACATTGCCATGACCAAGTTATTTTTAATCTCGGTCAGTCGACATAGATATATTTATAGTAAATACCTCGCCGGCAACCTCCGCGCTCACCTCATGTCCCAGCTTGTCTGCAAGGCACCTTACTATGTAAAGTCCCAGCCCTGCGCCCTCCTTCTGTCTGGACTTTCCACGGCAGAACGCATCGAATATCATATCCACATCTATCTCATCGTCCGAATCTATGTCAGAGTGCCGCCACGTCCACGTCTACAGTCTCTATCGCATCGTCCAAGAACGGATTCCACCCTGACAAGCAGCTCATCCAGATCAAACGGCTTTGTGATATAGTCATCAACTCCATAAAAAAAATCCCGAAATATCGACTCCTGTCGATACTCCGGGATCATATACATTCTTTATGAATACGATGAAAGGAACTGTTTTGTCCTCTCCATCTTCGGATTGTCAAATACCTGGTCAGGTCTTCCCTGCTCAAGTATATATCCATCATCCATGAATATGACCTGACTTGCAACATCCTTTGCAAATGCCATCTCATGGGTAACAATTATCATGGTTGTCTTTTTGTCTGCAAGGTTTCTGAGAACCTTAAGTACCTCTCCTGTGAGCTCCGGATCAAGAGCCGATGTAGGCTCATCGAAACACAGGATGTCCGGCTGCAACGCAAGCGCCCTTGCTATAGCAACTCGCTGGCACTGTCCGCCTGAAAGCTGGTGAGGATAGTTGTTCATTCTTTCCTCAAGTCCCATCTGGCGGAGAAGTTCCTCTGCCTGGACTCTTATCTCGTCGAGTATATTCTTCTTGTTTACTTTGAAATCCGGTCTCTCCTTTGCCAGAAGCTCTCTTGCGAGCATCACGTTCTGAAGTGCCGTGTACTGCGGGAAAAGATTAAATGACTGGAACACCAGTCCAAAATGCAGTCTCTTCTTGCGCACCTCCGACTCCTTAAGGGTTTCCGGCTTGTCTGTATCAAGCAGGATCTCATCTTTTACACGGATTACTCCGTTATCCGGCATCTCCAGAAAGTTCAAACAGCGAAGAAGTGTTGTCTTTCCACTTCCTGATGATCCTATGATAGAAAGGACCTCGCCCTGCTCCAGAGAAAAGCTTATATCCTTGAGCACATCTGTCTTGCCAAACTTCTTTTTTATATGTTCAACCTCTAATATAGCCATTTGCGGCTCCTCCTATTTAATATGTATCGCCCCTCTGCTCCGCAGCGGGGCAGGTTGTCAGAGCCGATTCCGAGTATGAACTGCGTTCATTGCGGCTCCTCCTATCTAATATGTATCGCCCCTCTGCTCCGCAGCGGGGCAGGTCGTCGGAGCCGATTCCGAGTATGAACTGCGTTCATTGCGGCTCCTCCTATCTAAAAAAATCAAGTTTCTTCTCTAATTTGCCAAGTAAAACTGTGAGTACGCCATTCCATATCAGATAGTAGAATGCGCAGAAGAAGAGTGGCCATATCGCACCAGAGATTCCCTGTGAACCCTTCATGAATGCCTGTCCTGCCCAGATTATCTCCTGAAGTGCGATGATACGGGCAAGGGACGTATCCTTGACCAGAGTTATGATCTCGTTGGACATCGCCGGAACTATCTTCTTTATCATCTGCAAAAGCTTGACCTTGAAGAATATCTGCTTTGGAGTCATGCCAAGCACAAGTCCGGCCTCCTCCTGTCCTACAGGAATACCCTGAATACCTCCACGGTAAATCTCTGAGAAATAGCAGGCATAGTTCACTATGAATGACACCGATGCCGCTACAAATCTTCCGCCTTCGCCGCCGCCCCATACCGGGTTGTGGAATACAAGTCCCGGGAAATAATATATGATGAGCAGCTGTATCATAAGTGGTGTACCTCTCACTATCCATACAATGAACTTCATAAGATAGCTGAGCGGTTTAAACTTTGACATGGAACCGAGTGCTATGAGAAGTCCAAGTGGAAATGCACCGAGCAATGTCACGAAGAACAATTTTAATGTCTGTATAAATCCTGTATTAAGAGCTCCAAGTACGACCGGGAGCTGTTCAAAAAACAAATCCATAATAATTTTTCTCTCTAAGTGATGGTAAAAATACTAATTATATCTTATCTATTACTTTGCAAGTGCAGCCTGTACCTTATATGTCTCAGCACACTTCTCCATTGAACCGTCAGCCTTACTGTCTGCAAAGAACTTGTTGAGCTCAGCTACAAGATCTGAGTCCTTTCTGAAGCCAACGCCATACTCCTCGCTGTTGAGACCTACGGTATATGTGAGCTTGTCATAACCTGTTCCCTCACCAACCATAGCTGCTGCCATAAGCGAATCAATGATTGCTGCATCTGATGTTCCAGCTGCAACTTCCATGAGTGCATCTGCCTGTGCCTTTACCGCTGTATAGTTGAGACCAAGCGCCTTGGCCTGATCCTCGCCTGCGCTTCCTGCCTCTACAGCAAATGTAAGCTCCTTGATGCTGTCTACTGTCTGATACTTGTCTGCCTTATCATTTGGCACGATAACTACCTGAGCATTGTTGCAGTATGCATCTGAACATGCCATTGAGCTTGTAACCTCATCTGTAAGTGTCATACCATTCCATACACAGTCGATGGTCTTGCCGTCAAGCTCCATGATCTTGTTGTCCCAATCTATCTCTACGAACTCTGCCTTTACCCCAAGGCTCTCTGCAAATGCTGATGCCATATCCGCGTCAAATCCGATCCAGTTGCCTGACTCATCCTTGTAATCCATCGGTGCGAAGTCTGTAACGCCGACAACGAGAGTTCCCTTATTCTTTACATACTCCAGATCACTCTTTGACTCACTCTTAGATCCGTTATCAGATCCGCCACATCCAACCAGTGAAAGTCCCATTGCTGCCACTAAGAGCAGTGATAATAACTTTTTCATACTTTTTTCCTCCTGAAATATACTTAAATATACTTGGCAGATGCATGAAACACACTACACTGGGCATCTGCATGATATACAGCCCTATTAGGGCACAACACGGTAACATAGTAACAGTTTATCATGGTAAAGTCAAATCTAAGATTATGAAAAAACATGTAAATATATTATGTAATAATAATAACCACAGAAGGTCTTACTCTTCTGTGATCAGGATGCTCACCATCTGGAATTATTTTACATACGCTCTGTCAATATGTATCACACAATAGTAATTTTTATTGTACTCACTAACTTTTTCCTTGATATAGGATATTATCTGTTCTTCTGACATTTGATATCCATGTGGCAAAACCACATCAAAAATCAAATTGGAATGTGTTGAACCCTTTACCATTCTAAAGTCGTGAAACTGAACATTTTCATTTTTTCTGCTATCCTTATTAAGTGATTCTATAATTTCAGTGATCCGCGCTTTCACAGCATTTGTCTCCTCATCGTCATCTACTATCGGGTCCATGTGAATGACAGGCTCACAATTTAGTTCTTTTCTGAGAGAGAATTCTATCTGATCGATCAGATCATGCAGTTCAAGAATATCTTCCTTATAAGGAACTTCTGCGTGCAAGCTGACCATAAGTCTGCCAGGTCCATAATCATGGACCACAAGATCATGAATACCAAGGATCCTTTTATCACACCTCACGATCTTCTCGATCTCATCCACAAGCTCTGGTTCCGGTGCCTGACCAAGCAATGGGCTGACCGTATCCTTCATTGCAGTGATGCCAGCTATGAGTATCATTACGCCCACCAATAACCCGCAATATCCATCTATAGGTATTTTCCAGAAATGAGCAGCAAGTGCAGATGCAAGAACAACCATTGTGGAAAATGTATCAGATAAACTGTCTTTCGCCGTCGCTATCATGGTCGCACTCTCTATCTTTCTGCCTATACTCCTGTTGTAGAAATACATATATATCTTTACTCCAATTGAAACAACGAGTATAACGGCAACTAGACTGCTGAATTTTGGAAGTTCCGGATGTAGGATCTTTCCGATTGAATCTTTAATAAGCTCGTAGGCCATCAATATGATCATGACTGCTACAAATAAGCCTGATATATACTCTATTCTTCCATGTCCAAACGGATGATCCGGGTCCGGTTTTCTGCCAGATAACTTAAAGCCTATCATAGATATAAACGAGCTTCCTGCATCTGATAAATTGTTGAACGCATCCGCCGTGATCGAGATGGCACCCGAAAGTAATCCAGCGAAGAATTTTCCCAGAAACAATAATACATTCAAAAATATACCAACAGCTCCGCAAAGAACACCATATTTCTCCCTCACCTTGCTATCCTTATAATTATCTGATTTGATCCACAGCTTCGACAATAATGTCACCATATCTTTTGTTCCTCCTAATCTGAATCTCAAAAGTTCTGAAAAAAAGAACCCACAAAAGCGTTGGACTTCTGCGGGTTCTTGATATATCTGAAATGATATATAATTATCTCTTTGTTAACGTTTTGAGAACGAGAAAAGCCCATAAATAGAGGATTTGTGTATGGCAGTGTTGCATATGTGTTGTATGCGGTTGGCTGCCCACACATTCCCAGAGCTACTCATTACTTTAGCAAAAAAGGACTACTACTATGAAAATACATTTTGCTTACTACAACCAATACAAGAATGGAATTGACATTGCTTTTGCTGATAATACACTTCTATTCTTATCCTGTGCTGAAGCTAAAAAGAATCTCCATACTACACCTAACTCACAAAGGCTTATTGATAACCTTGCAATTGATAATCCACTTATGTATGCTGCACTTGCTCTTGATTGCGAGTTGCAGGCTTGGGCTGATGCTATGGATGAGGATTGGAATGTGTAAAAAAGTTTATCCTCACTTATTTTTGAATATAGGATTATTGGCAAGTTCCAGTAATCCTTGTAATTTTTGCGGTTCCTTAATTATATCAGTCATCACACTAAACATTGCCGCATCACTTTGCTGTTTTTCGTTGCTTTCAAGAGCATTTTTGTGTTCAATCTGCATTATTTCAATTTTATGTTTATGCTCCTGCTCACATTTCTCAGTTTCAAGCTGATGTTTTTCTTTTAATGATTCAATATCAACCTCATGTTGCTTCATTAGCTTTTCTATCTCATGCTTATTGCTTTCTTGTAATGTTGCAATTTCTGCTTTAACTTTCTTATTTGCCGTCAAATAAGAAATTATTCCTGTAATAATAGCAGGTACGCATGAAACCAATAACGTATTTAATATTTCTTTCAATTCTTTTACTCCTCCCACTCTTTATCATTTATCTTATATAGGTTACTTTATTGTTGCTTCTATTCGGTTCTTCAATCGTAATGGAATATCATCTTCCTTTTCCCACATAATCGTATTGACCTGTGCTATATCAAAATGTAATTCAACACCTTTTTTACATAATTGAATTACGTTTTTCCCTAGTCCCATTGCATATCCTTCTTCAAAGTAGGCTCCATTATTTTTATGCGTTAAATCAGCTACAACAAATCGACTCTTACTAATTCTGTTTAATAACTCTGGTGTTATAAACCCATTGTGTTCAACTTCGTCAATAAATACTGCATGATATCCTGCATCAAAAACGCCTTTTCTAATTGCTTCTCTTAATTTACTAGTTTCATTCCCAAATCTCATTGCCACCAATACATCTTTTCCATCATCACTATTTTTTTGTAATTTATCTATTCTGTCATAACCCTTAGGAGTAATTGAAATCCCTCCGTAATAACTCTCTTCGCTTGAGACATCACCATTTACACAATTTATCCCTTGAATATATCCTATTTCATACAAATATGCCGTCATATATAATGCTTGATTTACTAATTCTTTATCATCTAATTTTTCCCCACTATCCGGATTAAATCTTCTTACAAACATACAACTTAAAAAAGATGGAACATCTAGCATTATGTCCTGACCAACAAAATCTGTCAATTCATTTAATTTAAGCAAAATCATATCTATTTTTTGAGAAAAACTTTTTGGAAACCACAATGAAATAATATCTTGATCCATATGAACCGGCATTCCAGCAATGTTATTACCATTTCTGAATTCTGTTGTATATGTATCACAACTTTCTCTTGATTTTGTAGAATAATACCTGTGTTCTACTCTGCCTTGCTTATTTCTAAACCCCTCATAAAATAAAAATGGTGCTAATTCATTATAATCTAATTCTTCATATGTACTATTCTCCATTGAATATTCATATTGTCCACAAACTGGACATTCGTAAAAAACCGAATTAGGATCATAGCATACTTTCTTTAATATTCTTCTTCTACCACATACAGGGCACTGTTCATCATCATTCATATTTCTCATCTCCTAATTATTTATACATCATCTTTTTCACATCAGTATCTTCAAATTTTGATTGAGCTTAACTCCCTCTTTTTTATTAGTTCATAACCAAACACACTTTGCAGTATAATACTGATACCCGATTAGCATGGAATTAATAGCATACACTATCTAACCAGTAGTATATCTATATAGAAAATTATTTGTGCGTCTTTTTCCAATATTCATAATTTCTTTTTAATCTTGCAATGTCATTTCCTTGTTCTTCTTGAACATCAAAATATCCATCTAACGAAGTATATGTCAACTCTCCTCTATACTTCTTATATCCAGCCCAATAATCTTCATATATGTCAATTCCTAACCCGGAAAATGGACCTTCTCCATTTACTAAATATTCCATTCTATTTGTTTTAAAAGAACCGATATTTTCTGTATTTCCACTTCCTGGCTTATCACCTGATATTTTATATTTTTCTTGTACAAATACCTCTACATCTTTGTATGGCACTGGCAACTTACCCAAATCCTTAATATCAAACATTTGACCTTCTGAAGCATTGTCATTTCTAGTATATACAAAACCAATTACATAATGCTTTGCATATTGGTCATATGGAAATGAAATATTTTTCTTCCCATCTCGCATATATGAAGCAAAAGAACCTAATGTAAACACATATCCCGATGGCTGTCCATTCTTCAAAAACTTTCTGTATGTAGTCTTTATATCAACAGCAATTTTTTCTGTATCCGCTTCACTTTTCATTAATGTAAAATCTGGATATACTGTTTGCTGTTGAGATGGATATAAAATCAGTCCATTCTCATCTGCTATTTCTTGTAAAATATTGTACGAAATCAACTCGAAAATTCGTCCAATAAGTTTTGAATCACTTCCAAGTGAAAACAGCTTTCCATCTGGAGATGCTAATGCACTGACTTCCCAATCAATATCTTTTTCTTCTAACTTCTTGTTAAATAACCTTATAAAGTCTAATCCCATTTCATTCCTCCTCGTATATTGCTAAGCATTTGCCACTTCATCCAAAAAAGACATCTGGATATATGACTCCTCATTTTTTTTCATTGCTGGAACATTTTGTGGATTATAATTCATTAAAAGCGCTTCCAACATCGAATTCCTATTAGATTCCTTTGCCCCAACATGATAAAAATGTTCTTGATTTACCTTCCAACATTCTTTCCAAACTGTGTCGATATACTCATTTTTTCTATACTTGTTTTTGTCCCATGTAGATAACATAAAATGAGCTCCGGAATCTACTAGCACATCATGTAATCTAACCTCGTGATTCTCATCCCAACTATCATAATAATCAACATGTCTTCCAATATATGGTGGATCACAATATATAAAAGATTGAGTATCAGCTTCGCTTATTGTCTGTTCAAAAGATTGGCACTTAAATTTCCAATCGACATCTGGAAATATATCTTCCAGTCGTTTAACCTGATTCACTATCTTTGTAACATATGCCTTTGCAAATCTCTTCGGTTTATGTCCATATGGAACATTGAATTGATAATTTCGATTAAATCGAATCATTCCATTAAAACAACTTCTATTCAAAAACAAAAAATCAAGTGGATTATGCTCTTCATTAAATCTATCTCTAATATAATAATAATGCTTTTCGTCTTTTTCTTCTAATTTCTTTCCCTCCTTCTCCAAAAATTCTCTAACATCATATGATGTGATTTTTCCACTCTGTATGGCATTATATAATGCTATAGTATGCGGATTTGTATCAGCAAAAACCGCGTGCTTAGGTGCTAAATTTAATCCAACAACACCAGACCCCATAAAAGGCTCAATCCAAGTAATATTATCATCTACCCACGCAACTTCTGAAATAAGAGGAACAATTTTTGTTTTTATTCCCTGTATCTTTATTGGTGGAACATATACTTTATCAATCATTTTATCATCCTTTCAGCATACACATATATCTTTAGATGATATATGCGTAAAATCATGTTCTATTCTTTTATTTTTGTATTTAGTCCTTAAATCAATATATTTCAATAACTCTGGTTTATCATCTAGAAACATATATGATATAGGCACTCTAAAGCCAGAAATATCTTTCTCCATCCTACGCATATCAATTGGTTCTATTTCTTGAAAAGAAAATATCGGCATAGCAACTTTATTTCTAGTAAGATAATCTTTTATCCTTTCAACTGCTTCTTCATCATAGCTGTATTTTTCAAGCCAATCTTCGATATTTTCAGGTTTTCCCAATTCAACAATCGCAACCAATTGTCTATATGGCAATCCAATATATATATATGCTTCCACTGGCTCTTTACAGAATCTTTTCCTATGCTCATATATTTTCTCCCCTGATTTTAACTGTTCATACCATTCGAAGCTAAAACTTAATATCATTTTTCTCATAGAGAATCCTCGCTATTTAAATTGCAAAATATCATCAGCAGAACAATCTAAGGTTCTACATATCTTTTCTATTGTCTCCATAGAAACATACTCATTATTACCCAATCGTGCTAATATATTACCACTTATCTTCGCAGCCTTTTGCAATTCAATTTTCTTCATATTTCTATTTTTTAATATATCCCATAGTTTGCTATATTCTACACTCATACAGTCCTCTCCATTTTATATAACAATCTTCATATAGGATATCACGATATCGGTATGTTTTCAACTTATATTTTCCTAACCGTCGATAATAATATATATTTCATCGACACTTAAATAGCTGTTTCCCATTCCCAATATTATTTACTATACACCTCCCACAATCTCTCCTGCTCCGCGCCAATCCTCAATATCTCCTGCAAATCCCTAGCCATAGTCTCGACATTGGCATCCATCTGCTCAACTGTCCCCGTCCTATTACCAGCCTTAATCTCCCATTGGATTGTCTCTTTAGTAAAACAGAAAATGGCATCAAAAAAGTTCCAATAGCAGACAAAATTCTGCCATATTACAAGGCTTGGTATGAATCCTGCCCTGAATGTGAATATTTACTTCATACAGAAGATGGAAAACATTTTGAATACAGAAACTACTACGATAGCTATTTCAAGCCATTGATGGAACAGCTAGGTATTAATCGTACACCGCACTGTTGCAGACACACATGTATCTCAATGTTAGCAGAAGCTGGTATTAACCAGACGATTATCAAAAAGATTGTGGGGCACTCTGGTGCAATTACACTCACCGAAAAAGTGTATACCCACTTTGATATAAAGGAGCTTGTAGATGCGATTAATAGAATTTAAATTAAGAAAGGACATTCCCCAGTGTTTCTACTGAAAAATGTCCTATACATATCAATATCTTTGTTGCATACCTGCTGCATATGTGTTGCATTCGATGTAAATTCCAACACATCTGACAGCATTCCACAACTTCTGTAACCCTTGAAAAATGGGCTTTTCTTGATATCTTCGTTCTTGAAAAATTATCTCTTTGAGAACTGTGGAGCACGACGAGCGGCCTTGAGACCGTACTTCTTTCTCTCCTTCATTCTTGGATCTCTTGTAAGGTATCCAGCCTTCTTAAGGATTGGTCTGTACTCAGCATCAACCTCAAGGAGTGCTCTTGAAATACCATGTCTGATAGCTCCAGCCTGACCTGTGAAACCACCACCACATACGTTAACGAGTACATCGTACTTGCCCTCTGTGCCTGTAGCAACGAGTGGCTGCTTTACGATAACCTTGAGTGTATCAAGGCCAAAGTACTCATCCATATCCTTCTTGTTTATAACGATCTTACCAGTACCTGGAGTGATGTAAACTCTGGCGATACTGCTTTTTCTTCTTCCTGTTCCATAGAACTTTGTTGTCTTAGCCATCTGTTAATCTCCTCCTTCTTAGTACTTAATCTCTAATACTTCTGGCTTCTGTGCCTGATGCTTGTGATCTGCACCAGCGTATACGTGAAGCTTTGTGATCATCTCTCTGCCAAGTGGTCCCTTTGGAAGCATTCCCTTAACTGCAAGGTAGATAACATCCTCTGGCTTCTTAGCCATCTTCTCACGAAGAGTTGTCTCTTTCATACCACCTACATAATCTGAGTGGTTGTAGTATACCTTCTGATCTAACTTCTTACCAGTTACCTGGATCTTGTCAGCGTTTACTACTATTACATAATCACCTGTATCAATGTGTGGTGTAAATGTTGGCTTGTTCTTTCCTCTTAAAATGCTTGCAATCTCTGATGCAAGACGACCTAAAGTATGTCCTGTAGCGTCAACTACATACCACTTTCTCTCTATTGTTGATGGGCTTGCCATAAAGCTCTTCATCGTGGTACCTCCTAAATTATTCTTTTATAATCTTCTTTACTAATGTATATTCAGCACATTCCTTACCGGGGCATTGGTTCGAAACGCACTTATAAACTTCGCATACTTTGCAAGTATATTATAATTACATTTTGTTGTCAACTATTTTTTCCAACAAAAATATCCGGCAATACATGTGCACCGCCGGATACCATATTATCATTCATTCTTCTGTCTGTAAATACTATCTTTTATTTAGAAATCCACCTCTGTGTCATAGTAGCAGCACTTCAGCAGCTTCTCCATCTCCTCCTGGCTTGGCTGTCTTGGGTTGGAGCCTGTACATGCATCAAGTATCGCATTTGCAGCGATCTCAGGAAGTCTCTCAAGGAATACGTCCTCCGGAACAAAGCCCTGCTCACATGGATAGCTGTCCGGTCCATAATTCTTGATACAATGAGGAATGTTAAGCTCGTCATTCATCTTGCGCAGATACGCAATAAGAAGGTCTACCTTCTCGTCGAGTGTCTCTCCGCCAAGGCCCATGAAATCTGCTATCTCGCCGTAACGAATCTTTGCTGTCTCATCCTTTGCATTGAAAGCGATAACCTTCGGGAGATACATCGCATTTGCTGCTCCGTGGATGATATGTGCACCATAATCGGCAAATGCTGCTCCGGTCTTGTGTGCCATTGAATGTACGATTCCAAGCAGTGCATTTGAAAATGCCATGCCTGCAAGGCACTGCGCATTGTGCATTGCGTCACGCTTCTCCATGTCTCCGTTATATGATCCAACCAGATCATTCTGGATCATCTTGATGGCATGAAGTGCCAGTGGATCTGTGAAATCGCAGTTTGCTGTCGATACATAAGCCTCGATTGCATGTGTCATGGCATCCATACCGGTATGTGCAACCAGTTTCTGTGGCATGGTCTCTGCGAGCTCAGGATCAACGATCGCAACATCTGGTGTGATCTCGAAATCTGCAATAGGATACTTGATTCCCTTCTCGTAATCTGTGATGATCGAGAACGCTGTAACCTCTGTTGCAGTTCCCGATGTTGAAGAAATAGCACAGAAATGAGCTTTCTTTCTAAGTTCAGGGATTCCAAATACCTTACACATATCCTCAAATGTCGCATCAGGATACTCATACTTTATCCACATAGCCTTTGCTGCATCTATAGGTGAACCACCGCCGATGGCCACTATCCAGTCAGGCTCAAATTCAAGCATGGCTGCTGCGCCCTTCATAACTGTCTCAACCGAAGGATCTGGCTCAATTCCCTCAAATAACTTAACTTCCATTCCAGCTTCCTCAAGGTACTGAACCGCCCTGTCAAGGAATCCAAATCTCTTCATGGATCCGCCTCCGACACAGACCATAGCTCTCTTACCCTTGAATGTCTTGAGTGCCTCCAAAGCACCTTTTCCGTGATATAAATCTCTTGGTAACGTAAATCTTGCCATTGTTTGCCCTCCTAAAATCAAAATTAAAAAAACAATCATGTTATCTTCACTGAAACACCTTGAAATATTCCGAACACTTCGAAACAATTCCTGACATATCCGTCATGTAGCAGCATTTCAATGTAATTATAACATGATTGGCTCTTATTTTCATTATTTTTTGTGCATTTCAGACAATGTTTTTCATTTATTTTTCACTGTTTTGCTAGATGTTTTCCACTTTTCATTCTTATTTCTAGATTATTTCAAGTCCACTTTTCCAAGTTATAATATACAGAATATAACCACGCTGTTTTGTGAACTGCCAACACATTATCAGCAATTTTATCTTATCCCGGCAGATATTATACGTCTGCAACCGTTTACGTTTACAGATATTTTATCTCCACAAGAGTAAGCCCCTTTGCTTCGGCTTTCGGCCCTGCTTTCGTCCTATCCTTCGCCGCAAGTATTGACTCCATACAGTCCTCCGGCCAGATTCCAAGACCTATCTTCATCAAAGTTCCCACTATGATGCGGACCATATTGTACAGGAAACCATTGCCACTGATCCTTATATGTATCATGTCGCCCGCCTTGTCTATGGTTATATCTGTTATTGTACGGACTGTATTCTCCACCTGAGACCTTGATGAACAGAAGCTCTTGAAATCATGCTCCCCAACCAGCACCGCCGCAGCCCGCTTCATCTTATCTATATCAAGTGGATAATAGACGAATGTCGAGTAAAGACGCTCCGTCGGCATATCAAATCTTCTGTTTAATATCTTGTATTCATATGTCTTGATCGTGTCACAGTATCTCGGATGAAAATCGTCAGCCACCTGGCATGACTCCTGTATCCTTATGTCTTCCGGGAGCCGCTGATTAAGCGCAAATGAAAACTTCTCTCCAGGTATTCCTGATTCTGTATCGAACACCGCCACATTTCCCAGTGCATGTACACCGGAATCCGTTCTGCTGGCTCCTATAACCTTTATATCCTCATGACAAAGCTCGCTGAGTGTCTTATTCAGGACTTCCTCAACCGTTATTCCATTTATCTGAACCTGCCATCCACAATAATTTGTTCCATCGTAGGCTACGATCAATTTTACTCTCTTCATATTCATACTAGGGATGTATCTGACACATCCGTATCCTTTTCTATATTATCGATGTATCTGAATTACGCTCCAATTCTTAATCAAGCCCGATCGTCATTGACTCTGTAATGTTTAAAACAAATCTATATACAAACGACTTTTGATCCCGAAGTGCGCATGTATCCCGAAATAAGATTGCATGATTTCCTACATCACACATCTGTATACTATCATGCATCCCAGATACACCAACACTATAGCATAACTTACATAGTCTGTTCCACTGTATTTTAACGGATTCATGCGGCTCCTGCCTTCGCTGCCGTCAAAACATCTGGCATCCATGGCCTGGGCAAGATCTGTGGCCCTTCTTATCGCCGATACAAATAATGGTACAAATACAGGTACATAACTCTTTATCCTCTTGAATATATTGCCACTCTCGAAGTCCGCACCTCTGGAAAGCTGTGCCTTCATGATCTTATCCAGCTCCTCCATAAATATCGGGATAAATCGCAATGCGATCATAAGCATCATGGCCATATCAGACACCGGAACCTTTATTTTCTTCAAGAATCCCAGACTGCTCTCCAGTCCATTTGCCAGATTCATCGGTCTTGTAGTGTACGTCATGACAGATGAGCCTATTATGAGGTATACAAGACGTATAACCACAAGCACCGTAGTCATCACACTGTTATCTGTTATGCGAAGTCTGTGCCAGCTCCAAAGTACCCGTCCGTCCCCGTTGAACACGCTGAATATTGCTGTAAACAGAATAAACATCCATATGACCTTCAGTCCCCTGCAAATGTATGTTATCGGCACCCTGCTCACCGCCACATATATACAGAGGAATGCCGTTGCGGCAAGTATCATGATCCAGTCCTTGCAAAGAAACAGCGATATGGCATATAGAAATGTTATTGCAAGCTTTGTTCTCGGATCCATTCTATGTATCACAGAATTGCCACTGTAATATTGTCCTATTGTAATATCTCGTATCATAGTAAATCTCCTATTCCGGGCCCCCGGGAACATCTATACCGTACTGCTCAAGTAAGCTCCTGTCCTCAAAAAACTCACCTGTCCCTCCATCATACACTATCCTTCCATGCTCCATAAGAAGAATCCTCTCTGACATCTCATACACATCCTCCATGTCGTGGGATACCAGTATGATCGTCACATTTTTCTCTCTGTTGAGCTTTCTGACGAGATTCCATAACTGCTCTCGGCTCTCTCCGTCAAGTCCGCATGCAGGCTCATCGAGGATCAATACGTCTGGCTCATATGCCAGTATTCCCGCTATTGCCACCCTCTTTTTCAAACCACCAGACAATTCGAATGGAGAATACTCCGCATATTTCTCCGGTACTCCCACCAACTCAAGCGCCTTTCTGGCTGCATCCTCAGCCTCTCTCTTTGACATTCCAAAGTTTATCGGACCATACATTACATCCTTGAGCACCGTATTCTCAAACAACTGGGCCTCAGGGAACTGAAATACATACCCTATCCTCCTGCGGATATCCTTGATATTCCTTACACTCTGCACATCCGTATCATACAGATATACCTTGCCACTCTGTGGAACTATCAGCTTATTTATCATTTGAAGCAGTGTACTCTTTCCCGAGCCGGTCTGCCCTATTACAGCGACAACCTGTCCTTCATATATCTTGATGTTTATATCAGAAAGCGCCTGAAATGACTCATTTCCATTCACATACGAATATGATACATTCTGAAGCTCAACTATACATTTTTCTGAATTATCTGCAGTCTTCTCATCCTCAGCATGATTACTCTGCGCATTGTTCATATCGCTGCTTATATCCATATGCCTGTTCTTATATTTATAGCAGATATCGATCGGTATTCCGGCCCTACGCTTCATATCAACCGGTATCTCCAGTCCATAGCTCTTAAGCCGGTCAACATCTGTGAATACATCTCCAGGTGTACCCTCTGCCACGATCTTACTATTATCCAATATGTATACTTTATCCGCCATAAGTGCCTCAGCTATCCTGTGAGTCACCATTATTACGGTTATTTTCTTTTCTTTGTTCAATCTCTGCACAAGCTCCAGCATATCCTTTGCTCCCTGCGGGTCAAGCATGGATGTCGCCTCGTCTAGCACTATACAATCCGGAGTCATCGCCATGGACGATGCGATTGCAAGCCGCTGTTTCTGTCCACCGCTTATTCTTGACGTATTGGCATACTTATAGGCTGTGAGCCCTGTGAGCTCCAGCATCTCATCTATCTTCTTCCATATATCTTCGCTGGAGATGCCAAGATTCTCCAGCCCAAATCCTATATCCTCAGCGAGGGTGTTGCCGACTATCTGGTTATCGGGATTTTGAAACACCATTCCTACCTGTCGTCTGACGGATGTAAGCTCTCCCATCTCCGCCATGTCTTTTCCACCTATGACTATCGAACCCTCATGCGGTGCAAGCAGTCCATTCAAATGTCTTGCAAACGTAGACTTCCCTGAACCGTTTCTGCCAAGGATCGCGATTATCTCCCCCTTGTCGGCAAGAAAATCTACATCCTTTATTGCCCAGTTCTCCCCTATCTTATTGCCGTCTTTGTCCTTTATATTAAATTTATGAGATAGTCCTTTTACATTTATGAAGCTCATAATCTTTCCAATCTATATCAATGAAATCTCTCTATATTTCACTAAATTTTATTAAAAAACAGGGCCGCCGTACACGAACGTAAACTAATACGTCTATGTACTGCAGCCCTGTTTATTTATCTGTATAATATCAATCTATCAATCGATTATACTAACTCGAGAATAACCTCAAGAGCCTGATCACCCTTACGCTGACCGATCTTGATGATTCTTGTGTAACCACCCTTACGTCCTGCGTACTTTGTACCATACTCATCGAATAACTTCTGTGTTAAGTCGATCTTCTTAGTACCGGCCTTCTTACCAGCAGCATCTGTAGGAACTTCAACAACTGGATATAAAACCTTGAGCATCTCTCTTCTGGCATGAAGTCTTGAAGGCTGATCCTTCTTAACTGTCTTCTCAACTGTGTCGTATACTGTAACCTTCTTACCGTCTACAACTTCCTTGATTCTCTTGCCATCTTTATCCTTCTTAGCAACCTTAGCCTGAACTGTAACCTCATCGTAGTTGTCCTTCTCAGCAACTGCTAAAGTGATGAGCTTCTCTGCGATCTTAACAACTTCCTTAGCTCTTGCCTCTGTTGTCTTGATCTTTCCATGATACAGTAACTGAGTTACCTGGTTACGAAGTAATGCGTTTCTCTGTGCGCTTGCTTTTCCAAGCTTTCTATACTTTGCCATTTTAATTATCCTCCTATACCCTTTGCGGGTCTTCACTGTGCTTACTATTATTCAGCTTGAGTGGTATACGGGAACTGCTATTAGTCCTCGTTCTGATTAAGTGATAAGCCTAACTCCTTAAGCTTAGCTAATACTTCATCCAGTGACTTACGACCAAGGTTACGAACCTTCATCATATCCTCTGGTGTCTTGTTTATAAGTTCCTGAACTGTGTTGATGCCAGCTCTCTTCAAACAGTTGTATGAACGAACTGATAACTCGAGCTCATCGATATTCATCTCAAGAACCTTTTCCTTCTCGTCTGTTGTGCTCTCAACCATAACATCTACAAGACGTGCGTTCTCTGATAAATCTACGAACAGCTTCAAGTGCTCTACCAGAAGATTTGCAGCAAGACTTACTGCCTCATCTGGAGCAAGAGCTCCGTTTGTATATACATCAAGAGTTAACTTATCATAGTCAGTAACCTGACCAACACGTGTATTCTGAACTGTAAGGTTTACTCTTTCAACAGGGGTGAAGATTGAGTCAATAGCGATGACATCAATTGGTGCATCTGCTTCCTTGTTCTTGTCAAGGCTTACATATCCACGTCCGTTGACAATTGTAAGCTCCATCTCAAGCTTTGCGTCCGGACCACTAAGGTTTGCGATTACAAGATCAGGATTTACGATCTCTATATCTCCGTCAACCTTGATATCTCCTGCCTTAACAACGCGCTCACCAACAACATCGATGTATGCCTGCTTTGGCTCAAATGTATCTGAGTTATTCTTGATAACGACATTCTTGATGTTCATTATTATCTCAGTAACATCCTCTTTTACACCTGGTATTGAGCTGAACTCGTGTAAAACACCCTTTATCTTAACGTGGCTTACAGCGGTACCTGGTAATGAAGAAAGCATTATTCTTCTAAGTGAGTTACCAAGTGTTATACCGTAACCTCTCTCTAAAGGCTCGATTACAAACTTGCCATATTTGTTGTCATCTGAAGTCTCAACGATCTCGATTTTTGGTTTTTCAAACTCAAACATCTAAGCCCCTCCTTTACGGGTTTTAAAATGCTACACTCCAAGTTACAAAATGTATAAATAAAGAACAAATCTTACTTAGAATATAACTCGACGATGAGAGTCTCATTTACAGGAACATCGATCTGCTCTCTGCTTGGCTTCTCTACAACTTCACCTGCGAGGTTATCTCTGTCTGCTGTTAACCAACCTGGTACGAGAACACCCTCTGTTGCAGCCATGATATCCTTGTATCTCTGAAGAGACTTGCTCTTCTCTCTGATCTCGATCTTATCGCCTGGCTTAACTGAGTATGAAGGGATGTTTACACACTTGCCATTTACAAGTACGTGCTTGTGATCTACGATCTGTCTAGCCTCTCTTCTTGTTCTTGCAAAGCCTAATCTGAAGATGATGTTGTCAAGTCTAAGCTCAAGTAATGTCATGAGGTTAGGACCTGTTAATCCCTTCTGCTGCTCAGCCTTTGCATAAAGGTTACGGAAAGGCTTCTCAAGTACACCATAAATGAACTTAGCCTTCTGCTTCTCGCGGAGCTGAAGTCCATACTCGCTCTGCTTTCTATTTGATCTGTTTGGTCTTCTGTTTGACTTCTTGTCTATTCCGAGATACATTGGCTCCATGCCTAAAGATCTGCATCTCTTAAGAACTGGGGTTCTATCTACTGCCATCTTGTTTGTACCTCCTCTAATTAAACTCTTCTTCTCTTTGGTGGACGACATCCGTTATGTGGAACCGGAGTAACATCCTTGATACTAACTACATCTATACCACATGCTGAGAGTGCACGAATTGCAGCCTCTCTTCCTGAACCTGGTCCCTTGACAAATACGTCGATTGTCTTGAGTCCGTAAGGTGCAGCAGCCTTTGCGGCTGTCTCTGCAGCCATCTGAGCAGCATATGGAGTTGACTTCTTAGAACCCTTAAATCCTAATCCACCAGCGCTTGCCCATGAAAGCGCATTGCCTTCAGCGTCTGTTAATGTAACAATTGTATTATTGAAAGATGACTGAATATGAGCCTGTCCGTGCTGTACGCTCTTTCTGACACGCTTCTTAGCCACTTTTTTAGTTGCCTGCTTAGCCATTAGCCTAAACCTCCTATGGTTTTTTACAAATATATTCTATAAATATTACTTCTTCTTATTAGCAACAGTCTTCTTAGGACCCTTACGAGTTCTAGCGTTAGTCTTAGTCTTCTGTCCACGAACAGGAAGTCCCTGTCTATGACGCTTACCACGATAGCAAGCAATCTCCTGTAAACGCTTAATATTGAAGCCTATCTCTCTACGTAAATCTCCCTCTACTACCTGAGTTGCCTTGATAACCTCGCTGAGTCTTCTAACCTCATCGTCAGTCAGATCTGCGCAACGTGTATCAGGATTAACGTTTGCTTCCTTAAGAATACGCTGTGATGAAGGAAGTCCGATACCATAGATATAAGTAAGACCAATTTCAACACGTTTCTCTCTTGGTAAATCAACACCTGAAATACGAGCCATTATAATAACCTCCGTAAAATCTTCTTTTAAGCTGAATCCACAAATGTATCCCATAGCACACGCTATGGGGTGAAATGCATACACCGCAAACTTCAACTAAGTTGTATATTTCTATAATTGTATTGGCATATCTACGTATGCCACAGCCGCTTTTAAATAATACAGTACATTAGATATATGTACTGACGCACGAAAATAAGTATACTTCCGGATGGGCTATCATCCATATACTTCTTTTCCTTTTTTGATTAACCCTGACGCTGCTTGTGCTTTGGATTCTCGCAGATAACTCTAACGATTCCCTTTCTCTTGATAACTTTGCACTTATCGCAGATAGGTTTTACTGATGCTCTAACCTTCATTAGAAACTCTCCTTTCAAAAAAAGTCCGCTACGAATTAGCATTCTATCATTTTCATTGATAAAATGCAATAGGGAAATTCATTTTTTTATTATTTATCTCTCCAAACGATTCTTCCCTTGGTAAGATCGTATGGTGATAACTCTATTGTAACTTTGTCGCCAGGAAGAATCTTTATATAATTCATTCTCAGCTTTCCACTTATATGAGCAAGAACCTTGTGTCCATTCTCAAGTTCTACCTGAAACATGGCATTTGGAAGTTTCTCAACTACTGTTCCTTCTACTTCAATTACATCTGCTTTTGACATTTTCAAAAATCCTCCTATATATATAAATCAACTTATGAGTTCTCCATGATATAATGAATATGTCATCGTGCTTACGAACGACGACATATGATATCACATCTACAGCTCAATTCCATCGGCCCTTGAAAGTATCTCAGGCTCTCCATCTGTTATAAGTATTGTATTCTCATAATGTGCCGCCAGTGATTTGTCTGCGGTGACGACCGTCCATCCATCCGGCATCCACTTCACTTCGTAATCGCCAAGTGTGATCATCGGTTCTATCGCTATCGTCATTCCTGCTTTCAGCTTCGGTCCTCTTCTTCTTGTTGCGAAGTTTGGGACCTCCGGCTCTTCATGAAGATTTTTTCCAACTCCATGTCCCACCAGATCGACAACAACTCCAAGTCCACACTCATCGGCATAGGACTCGACCGCTATTCCTATATCCCGCACATGATTTCCCGCACGGGCCGCTGACAGTCCTTCAAAGAAGCTTTGCTTCGTTGCCTCTATGAGATACTTTGCCATATCAGATATCTCGCCAACTCCATATGTTCTGGCTGAGTCTGAATGGTAACCCTTATAGATAACACCGGCATCAAGACTTACTATATCTCCATCCTGAAGCACTCTGTTCTTTGATGGAATTCCGTGTACCACCTCATCATTTACAGATACACACACCGACGCCGGATATCCCTGATAGTTCAGAAATGATGGTTCACAGTGATAACTTCTGATAACCTCTTCACCGAGCTTATCTATATCATATGTGGTCATTCCCGGCTTCAATGCTTTTCTCATCTCCTCATGAGTTATCGCCAGAATTCTTCCAGCCTCTCTCATAAGCTCAATCTCTTTCTGGGATTTTATGGAAATACCCTTCATATTTACTCACCTAATATATCAGTGATAGCAGCGAATACATCCTTCATATCTACGGTTCCGTCAACCTCTTTCAGGATGCCCTTTGCCTTGTAGTAATCGATGAGAGGCTGTGTCTGCTCATGATATACATTAAGTCTCTTCTCTACTGTCTCTGGCTTATCATCGTCTCTAAGGATGAGATCAGCTCCACATGCATCACACTTGCCCTCAACTTTTGTTGGGTTGTATACGATATGGTATGTTGCTCCACAACCTACACATGCACGTCTGCCTGACATTCTCTCGATGATATTCTCATCAGGTACCTCAACATTGATAGCGTAATCAACTGAATCGCCGATTGCTGAGAGTGCCTTGTCAAGTGCCTCTGCCTGTGGGATAGTTCTTGGGAATCCGTCAAGGATATATCCCTTTGCACAGTCATCAGCCTTGAATCTATCTATTACCAAGTCGACAACGAGCTCATCTGGTACAAGAAGTCCCTTATCCATGTACTCCTTTGCCTTTGCACCAAGCTCTGTGCCGTTCTTTATGTTCGCTCTGAATATATCTCCTGTTGAGATATGTGGTACGCCGTACTTTGCAGCGATCATCTTTGCCTGTGTTCCCTTGCCTGCGCCTGGTGCGCCTAACATGATTATCTTCATATATTCAACCTCCATTTTTTTGAACGTTTCCCATTCTTATCAAATACTATTCTCTCTATAATACACGAATAGGAAGTGTACTATACGGCACACTCCCATTCGTGTTTATTGCCACGTCATATTTTAGTCTAAAAGGAATCCCTGATAGTTCCTTACCAGCATACGTGACTCAATATTCTTAATTGTCTCTATAACAACACCTACAACGATGATAAGTGATGTTCCTCCAAATGAAACATTTGCTCCAAAGAAACCACTGAAGAACATTGGTATACATGCTACTATGATAAGTCCTACAGCACCTATAAATATGATGTAGTTTAAAATCTTATTAAGGTAATCCTGTGTTGACTGTCCAGGTCTTATACCAGGGACAAAACCGCCACTCTTCTTCATATTGTTGGCAATCTCCATTGGATTGAATGTGATCGCTGTGTAGAAATATGCGAAGAAGAACACAAGTAAAATATATACGATCAAACCGATCGATGCCCAAGGATAAGATCTGTTAAACCAGTAGCCCTGACTCATACCCTGGATTATCTTTGCTCCTACACCAGATGTCTTGATGTTGAACAGATTCACTACGATCTGTGGAACAGACAGTATGGATGATGCAAAGATGACCGGAATAACACCTGCAGTATTGACCTTAAGTGGAATATGAGAGGACTGTCCGCCCATCGTCTTTCTTCCTCTTACTGTCTTGGCATACTGTACAGGAATTCTTCTCTCTGCGCCCTGAAGTGCACATACAAATACTACTGTAATAACTACAACTGCAAGGATAATGAGTCCTACAAGTGTAAATCTTACAAAGTCTCTGCCCTTCATGAACTGTGTGTATAAATTCTTGAAGTCATTTGGCATTGTTGAAACAATGTTGATCAAAAGGATTACTGATATACCATTGCCAACACCCTTCTCTGTTGCTCTCTCGCCAAGCCACATTACTATAGCACTTCCTGCCGTAAGAATGACTACGATGCAAAGAACTGTCCAGAAGTTATAATTCTCAATGACTCCCTTGTTTCCAAATCCTACTACAAGACCAGCACTCTCAAGAATAGCAAGACCTACTGTCATATATCTTGTGATAGCGGTGATCTTCTTTCTACCATCTTCTCCGTCTTTCTGCAGTTCTTCCAAAGCCGGTATAGCAATGGTGAGAAGCTGTATGATGATGGAAGCTGTAATGTAAGGTGTTACCGACAATGCAAAAATCGACATCTGCTCGAACGATCCTCCGGTGAATGAACTGAAGATGTTCAGTGAATCACCGAGTGCATTCTGCATGTACTCTCTTATTGCATCCGCACTTATTCCCGGAACGGTAATCAGACTACCAAGTCTGACTACCACGAGAATGAAGAACGTATATAAAAGTCTTCTTCGTATATCCTGTACCTTAAATGCATTGATTAAGGTTTTGAACATATTACATCACCTCTGCTTTTCCGCCAAGAGCTTCAATTTTCTCAGCTGCTGACTTTGAAAAAGCATTAGCCTTAACATTGAGCTTTTTAGTTAACTCTCCATTTCCAAGAATCTTAACTCCATCACGAGGATTCTTAATGATACCTGCCTCTACTAATGTCTCAACAGTTACGTCTGAGCCATCCTCGAATCTCTCAAGAGCTGATACATTGATTGCAACGATCTCTTTGTGATTGATGCAATTAAAGCCTCTCTTAGGAAGACGTCTATATAATGGCATCTGTCCACCTTCGAAACCTGGTCTAGGTGATCCAGAACGTGCCTTCTGACCCTTATGTCCCTTACCTGCAGTCTTGCCATTTCCTGAACCATGTCCACGGCCTACACGGAAATTAGCACTGTGCTTTGAGCCTTCAGCCGGCTTTAATGTAGATAAATCCATGATCTGCGTATCCTCCTTCTCTTATACTTCCTCAACCTTTACCATATAACTTACCTGCTTAACCATTCCAAGTGTTGCAGCGTTATTTGGGAGCTCTACTGACTTATTAACCTTCTTAAGTCCAAGAGCCTCTACTGTCTTTCTATGCTTTGGTACAGCACCGATAGGGGACTTTACCAAAGTTACCTTTAACTTATCTGCCATCTTCTAATACCTCCTTAGTTAAGTATCTCATCAACAGATTTTCCACGAAGTCTTGCGATATCCTCTGGGTTCTTGATCTCTGTAAGGCCCTTGATTGTTGCAAGAACTACGTTCTGCTTGTTGTTTGATCCTAAGGACTTTGTACGGATGTTCTTATATCCTGCAAGCTCAAGTACGCTACGAGCAGGACCACCAGCGATGATACCAGTACCTTCTGGAGCTGTCTTCAGAAGAACTGAAGCACTGCCGAACTGTCCATTCCAGTCGTAAGGGATACTACCAACTTCATTTACAGGAACTGTAACTAAATGCTTTGCAGCATCCTCCTTACCCTTACGGATAGCTTCTGGAGTCTCAACTGCCTTGCCAACACCAACGCCAACGTGGCCATTTCTATCACCAACAACTACGAGAGCTGCAACTCTAGAATTACGTCCACCCTTAACAACCTTTGTTACACGCTTGATGGCAACAACTTTATCTTCTAACTCTAACTTACTTGCATCAATTATTTCACGCTTCATACGTTGTTCTTCCTCCTTACTAGAATTCCAGACCAGCTTCTCTCGCTGCATCTGCTAATGCCTGAACCTTACCGTGGTATACGAAACCGCCTCTATCATAGATAACAGTCTTGATACCCTTCTCAAGTGCTCTCTCAGCAATAACCTTACCAACGTAAGCTGCTGCATCAACATCATTTGTCTTCTCAAGCTCATCCTTAATAGCCTTCTCTGTTGTAGATGCTGCTACTAATGTCTTACCAACTGAATCATCAATAATCTGAGCGTACATATGATTATTACTTCTGAATACAGCTAAACGTGGTCTCTCTGTTGTTCCAGCTAAACGATTACGAACACGCATATGCTTCTTTACACGAATTGCGCTTCTTGATTCTTTATTAATCATCTTATCTCACTCCTTTATTATTTCTTACCAGTCTTACCAACTTTACGTCTGATAGTCTCATCCACATACTTGATACCCTTGCCCTTGTATGGCTCTGGTGCTCTCTTCTCTCTGATCTCAGCAGCGTACTGGCCAACCTTTTCCTTGCTGATTCCGCTTACTATGATCTTGTTTCCATCAACTGATGTTTCGATACCATCTGGATCAACCATCTCAACTG
Source organism: Coprococcus sp. RTP21281st1_F1_RTP21281_210402 (assembly GCF_040915325.1). Taxonomy (NCBI): domain Bacteria; kingdom Bacillati; phylum Bacillota; class Clostridia; order Lachnospirales; family Lachnospiraceae; genus Coprococcus; species Coprococcus sp. RTP21281st1_F1_RTP21281_210402. The sequence continues at coordinate 270,225 of NZ_JBCPDQ010000004.1, read as the reverse complement.
GGTGTGAATAACCAAGAGCAAGAACAAGCTTATTACCCTGCTTCTGAGCTCTGTAACCTACACCGTTAACCTCAAGCTCCTTCTTGTAACCCTCTGTAACACCTACTACCATGTTGTGGATAAGTGTTCTTGTGAGTCCGTGAAGTGATTTCATCTTCTTTAAGTCGTTAGGTCTTGATACTGTGATTGTATCGCCGTCTAACTTTATATCCATTTCCGCAGGGAGAACTCTCTCAAGAGTTCCCTTTGGTCCTTTAACAGTCACTTTATTATTTTCTGCTATATCTACAGTTACGCCTGCAGGTACAGCGATAGGCATTCTTCCGATACGTGACATTTTGCCGTCCTCCTTTTACCAAATAAACGCAAGTACTTCTCCACCTACGTTCTGTTTTCTAGCTTCCTTATCTGTTAATACACCCTTGTTTGTGGAGATAATAGCAGTTCCAAGTCCACCAAGTACTCTTGGAAGCTCATCCTTGCTTGCGTATACTCGAAGACCAGGCTTTGAAATTCTCTTAAGACCTGTGATGATCTTCTCGTTCTTATCTGCACCATACTTCAATGTGATCTTGATTGTCTCGAACTTACCGTCCTCAACGATATCTACAGCCTTAACATATCCTTCTGATAAAAGTATGTCGGCAATAGCTTTCTTCATCTTTGAAGCAGGGATTTCTACTGTATCATGCTTTGCTGTATTAGCATTACGAATTCTTGTAAGCATATCTGCAATTGGATCGCTCATTGACATAATAAATTTCCTCCTTCTTACTCTTACCAGCTTGATTTCTTAACGCCAGGAATCTGTCCCTTATATGCTAACTCACGGAAGCAGATTCTACAAATTCCGTACTTCTTTAAAACTGAGTGTGGACGTCCACAAATGCTGCAACGTGTGTACTCTCTTGTTGAGAACTTCTGCTTGCGCTGCTGCTTAACTTTCATTGATGTCTTAGCCATTTCTCGAATCTCCTCCTTTATTATTTGCTATAAGGCATGCCGAACAGTGTAAGTAACTCACGAGCTTCCTCGTCAGTCTGTGCTGTTGTTACGCAAATTATATCCATACCTCTAACCTTATCTACCTTATCGTACTCGATCTCAGGGAAGATAAGCTGCTCCTTAATACCGAATGCGTAGTTACCTCTTCCATCAAATCCGTTTGGATTGATACCTCTGAAGTCACGTACACGTGGGAGTGCAAGATTTACAAGACGATCAAGGAACTCATACATCTTCTCGCCACGAAGAGTTACCTTACATCCGATAGGCATTCCCTCTCTCAGCTTGAAGTTAGCTACTGACTTCTTTGCTCTTGTTACAACTGCCTTCTGACCTGTGATTGTCTCAAGATCCTTGATAGCAGCGTCGAGAACCTTAGCGTTCTCTCTAGCTTCACCAACGCCCATATTGATAACGATCTTATCGAGCTTTGGTATCTGCATTACATTCTTATATCCAAATTTCTCAACCATGGCGCTCTTAATTTCAGCGTCATACTTTTCTTTAAGTCTACTCACCTAAGACGACCTCCTTCCAATTAATCTATCTTCTCTGTCTTGCCATCAACTTTGGCTACACGAACCTTATCCTTACCAGTTCCTTCAAAACCAACTCTAACTGGCTTGCCCTTGTAAAGATACATTACATTAGAGATGTCAAGTGGGGCTTCCATCTCGATGATTCCGCCCTGCTGGTTAGCCATGCTTGGCTTGCTATGCTTAAATACTTTGTTGATTCCTTCAACTACTACGGTACCATTCTTCTTATCTACTGAAACGACCTTTCCGCTCTTGCCCTTGTCCTTACCAGCGATAACCTGTACCATATCATCTTTCTTAATCTTCATTGTTGCCATAGTCACACCTCCTTATAATACTTCAGGTGCAAGTGATACGATCTTCATGAATTTCTTATCACGGAGCTCTCTTGCAACTGGTCCAAAGATACGTGTACCTCTTGGATTCATATCGTCTTTTATAATTACAGCAGCGTTCTCGTCAAACTTGATGTATGAACCATCCTTACGACGAGCGCCATGCTTTGTTCTAACTACAACGGCCTTAACTACATCGCCCTTCTTTACAACTCCGCCTGGTGTTGCATCCTTAACAGAGGCAACGATGATATCGCCGATATTCGCATATCTTCTAACTGATCCGCCTAACACTCTGATACAAAGTAACTCTTTTGCACCTGTGTTATCAGCAACTTTAAGTCTTGTTTCCTGCTGAACCATTTAATTTGCCTCCTTACTTTGCCTTCTCGATGATCTCAACAAGTCTCCATCTCTTATCCTTTGATAATGGTCTTGTCTCCATAACCTTTACTCTATCGCCAATCTTGCACTCGTTATTCTCGTCATGAGCCTTCAGCTTTACTGTTCTCTTTACAATCTTACCATAAAGAGGATGCTTAACATTATCTACGATAGAAACAACGATTGTCTTATCCATCTTGTCACTTGTAACTATACCAACACGTGTTTTTCTCAGATTTCTTTCCACAATAATTCCTCCTTCCAAGATAATTAAGCATTAGCCTTCTGGGCTATAACTGTCTGTATTCTTGCTATATTCTTTCTAACGTCCTTGATTCTGCTTGTGTTGTCAAGCTGATTTGTAGCATTCTGGAATCTCAGGTTGAATAATTCCTTCTTTGCAGCTACTAAATCTTTCTGGAGATCGTCAACGGACTTGCTATTTAATTCGTTCATAAAATCCTTAGTTTTCACTGCCTGCTACCTCCTCTAACTCTTCCTTTGATGCGATCTTACACTTAAGTGGAAGCTTGTGCATAGCGAGTCTGAGAGCCTCTTTAGCTACCTCCTCAGGTACGCCCTGAACCTCAAACATAACTCTGCCTGGCTTAACTACTGCTACCCAATACTCAAGTGCTCCCTTTCCAGAACCCATTCGGGTCTCAGCTGGCTTTGCTGTAACTGGCTTGTCAGGGAAAATCTTGATAAATACCTTACCACTACGCTTCATATATCTTGTCATTGCAATTCTGGCTGCCTCGATCTGGTTTGACTTGATCCAAGCTGGCTCTAATGCTACGAGACCATACTCACCGTTTGTAATCTTATTGCCTCTAAGTGCCTTACCAGCCATTGTTCCTCTGAACTGCTTACGACGCTTTACTCTCTTTGGCATTAACATTATTTATTTCCCCCTTCCTTTACTGTCTTTGTTGGAAGTACTTCACCATGGTAGATCCATGTCTTTACGCCAACCTTACCATATGTTGTATCTGCTTCAGCAAATCCGTAATCGATATCAGCACGGAGTGTCTGAAGAGGAATTGTTCCCTCGCTGTAGAACTCTGTTCTAGCCATATCAGCACCGCCAAGACGACCTGAACATGCACACTTGATACCCTGTGCGCCTGACTTCATTGTTCTACCCATGCAAGACTTCATAGCCTTTCTGAATGCGATACGATTCTCAAGCTGTGCTGCGATGTTCTCTGCAACGAGCTGAGCGTCAGCATCCGGCTTCTTGATCTCCTTAACGTCGATAAAGAGCTTCTTATCTGTTAACTTCTGAGCGTCAGCCTTGATCTTCTCGATTCCGGCTCCACCCTTTCCGATTACTACTCCAGGCTTAGCTGTGTATAATACGATCTTTACATTCTTTGCTGATCTCTCGATCTCGATCTTTGAGATGTTTGACTTGTAAAGAGTTGTCTTTAAGTATTTTCTAAGGATCTGATCTTCTGCTAAGTTCTTAGCAAACTCGTCATTTCTCTTGTCAGCATACCAGTTTGAATCCCAATCTTTGATAATGCCGACTCTTAAACCATGAGGATTAACTTTCTGTCCCATATTTTACCTCCTATTTCTCGTCAAGCACGATTGTGATGTGGCTTGTTCTCTTCTCGATTCTATATGCTCTACCCTGTGCTCTTGGATGAACTCTCTTCATTGTAGGTCCCTTGTTAGCGTAACACTCTGCTACGTAAAGGTCCTCCTTCTTCATGCCATTGTTGTTCTCAGCGTTAGCAATAGCAGACTTCAAAAGCTTCTCTATAACGCTTGAGCCATATCTTGGGTTGTATTCTACGATAGCAAGTGCTGTCTGAACATCCTTACCTCTGATAGCATCAAGCACAAAACATGCCTTGGTTACTGATACTCTTGCGTATGAAACCTTAGCTGATGGTCTTGTATCTTTGTTCTCATTTCTGAGTCTCTTGTCATGGGATCTATGTCCTTTAGCCATTTTGAAAAGTCCTCCTTTCAAATATTCCTAATATTATCTTCTACCCTTCTTTTCGTCCTTACCATGACCTCTGTATGTTCTGGTAACTACGAACTCACCGAGCTTATGTCCTACCATATCTTCTGTTACATATACTGGTACGTGCTTTCTTCCATCATGAACGGCAAATGTGTGGCCAACGAATGATGGGAAGATTGTTGAACGTCTTGACCAGGTCTTTATAACTTCTGTCTTATTAGCAGCGTTTAAAGCATCTACCTTCTTAAGCAGATGTGCATCTGCGAATGGTCCTTTTTTTAATGAACGAGCCATATTTCTTCCTCCTTAACTATTTAACATTCTTACCGTCTCTACGTCTTACGATCAACTTATTAGACTGCTTGTTCTTCTTTCTTGTCTTGAGACCCATTGCTGGCTTGCCCCATGGAGTAGAAGGACCTGGACGACCGATAGGTGCTCTACCTTCTCCACCACCATGTGGATGGTCATTAGGGTTCATGACAGAACCACGAACTGTTGGTCTAACGCCCATATGACGCTTACGACCGGCTTTACCAATGTTAACAAGGCCATGCTCGATGTTTCCTACCTGTCCAACTGTTGCTCTACAGATAATCGGAACCATTCTCATCTCGCCTGATGGAAGTCTAAGTGTTGCATACTTTCCTTCCTTAGCCATGAGCTGTGCAGCGTTTCCTGCTGAACGAACTAACTGTCCGCCCTTACCTGGATAAAGCTCGATGTTGTGTACCTGAGTACCAACTGGAATATTCTGAAGTGGAAGACAGTTACCAACCTTGATCTCTGCCTCTGCGCCATTCATCAGCACATCGCCAACTGCAAGCTTGAAAGGAGCAAGGATGTATCTCTTCTCTCCATCTGCATAGAACAGAAGTGCAATATTTGCTGATCTGTTTGGATCATACTCGATTGCAGCTACTGTTGCTGGAATACCATCTTTGTCATTTCTCTTGAAATCTATTATTCTATACTTTCTCTTAGCACCACCACCGTGATGTCTTACTGTTATCTTACCCTGATTGTTACGACCGGCTGTCTTGCTTGTTGAAACAACGAGTGACTTCTCTGGAGTTGTCTTTGTGATCTCTGAGAAATCAAGGCCAGTCATATTTCTTCTGGAAGGTGTATATGGGTTATATGTCTTAATTCCCATTGTTGTTCTCCTTTCGGTTCAATTTATTCTCACGCTTTGATTGCGTATACAACTAATGTGATGAGCAGCTATACTGTGCAGCCACCCACGGCTATATCTTAAAGTCCCTCGAAGATCTCGATGTCCTTGCTGTCAGCTGTAAGCTGAACGATAGCCTTCTTGTACTTTGCTGTGTTACCAAGTGTCATACCACGTCTCTTGACCTTACCGTCATTGTTCATTGTGTTGACCTTTGCAACCTTTGTTCCCTCGAACATCTTCTCTACAGCTTCCTTAACCTGTGACTTGTTTGCTTCTGGATGAACAAGGAATGTATATTTCTTCTCAGCCATAGCGTTCATGCTCTTCTCTGTGATCACTGGCTTAAGTATAACGTCATAATATTTGATATCTGCCATTATGCGTACACCTCCTCAATTGCTGCAACTGCTTCCTTAGTAAGAACAAGCTTCTCATACTTGAGAATATCGTATACGCTAAGTGAATTAGCTACTGTTGTCTTAACTGTTGGAATGTTGTTTGCTGAAAGAACAACGTTATTGTTCTTATCCTTTGTTACTACAAGAGCCTTAGGAGCTGAAAGCTTTGCAAGGATCTTTGCAAATACGCTTGTCTTAGCCTCCTGAAGATCAAGCTTGTCAACTACTACCAGCTTGTTCTCAGCAACCTTTGATGAAAGTGCTGACTTCATAGCAAGCTGCTTCTCTTTCTTATTCATCTTAACTGAATAATCTCTTGGCTTTGGTGCGAATACAACTCCGCCGCCTGTCCACTGTGGAGATCTTGTTGAACCCTGTCTAGCATGACCAGTTCCCTTCTGTCTCCAAGGCTTTCTTCCACCACCAGAAACTTCTGAACGTGTCTTAGCGCTCTGTGTTCCCTGACGGTTGTTGGCTAACTGACCAACTACAGCCTTATGCATTATATGCTCATTTATTTCTACACCGAAAACTGCATCATTGAGCTCTAATGTCTCAACTTCTTTGCCTTCAATGTCATAAACCTTAACTGATGCCATTGTTGTCTCTCCTTTCCAAAGCCCTACTTACCAGACTTTACTGTATCTTTAATCATAACCAATGACTTCTTTGGTCCTGGAACAGCGCCCTTAACCAAGATTACATTGTTCTCAACATCTATTTTAACTACCTCAAGGTTCTGGATTGTAACTCTTACGCTACCCATATGTCCAGGCATCTTCTTGCCCTTGAATACTCTACCTGGAGTAGTTGCAGAACCGTTTGAACCTGCATGTCTGTGATACTTTGAACCATGTCCTGAAGGACCTGACTTAAGGCCGTGTCTCTTAAGACCGCCTGCGTATCCCTTACCCTTTGACTTAGCAGTAACATCAATCTTGTCGCCAGCAGCAAATACGTCTGCCTTGATCTCTGCGCCAAGCTCGTACTCAGCAGTGTTCTCAAGTCTGAACTCTCTATAGAAAGCCTTTGGAGTTGTTCCTGCCTTCTTAGCATGACCAACCTCTGCCTTACCAGCACCATGTGGATTTCTGATAACTTTCTTTCCTGATACGTCCTTTGTTGTTACTCTTTCCTTCTTCTCGCCGAATCCTACCTGAATTGCATCGTAACCGTCATTCTCAACTGTTTTGATCTGGGTTACAACACATGGACCAGCCTGCAATACTGTAACTGGTGTTAATACACCGTTCTCGTCGAAAATCTGTGTCATTCCGACTTTTGTAGCTAATATAGCCTTCTTCATTTCTGTTTCCTCCTAATTTAATTCACAGCGGATTGCATCTGCAATCATACTAAATTACATCCGAAAATGCATTAGGTACTGTTATTTAATTGTTTCTGCGGTTTGTTTTAAATTAGTCCGCATCTAATTGGGTTTCTTTTGAATTGCTGTCTGACTTTGATTATTTCATCTTAACATCGATGAACACGCCAGCGGACAGATCGATCTTCTGTAATGCATCAATTGTCTTCTGAGTTGGTGCTACAACATCGATAAGTCTCTTATGAGTTCTCTGCTCAAACTGCTCTCTTGAGTCCTTGTACTTATGAACTGCTCTTAAGATTGTGATCTTCTCAATCTTAGTAGGCATTGGAACTGGTCCGCTTACCTTTGCGCCAGTCTTCTTAACTGTATCAACAATCTGTGCTGCTGCCTTGTCGATAAGTTTGTGGTCATAAGCCTTAAGTGTAATTCTCATAATCTGATTTGCCATAAAAAAAGCCGCCTCCTTTTCGCACTTAATCTTAGTACAACAAGCGGTGACTGTACACTCTCCCGTGTGTGTCCTAAGTTAAAACCCAGAACCATCACGTCGTTTCTGTCCTCTTGACAGACGGTTATATTGTACAGTGACTTGTCGCCAGTTTTGTAAATTGACATTCGCTCCACGAAAAACCTGCGTCATATATGTACGCAGCAACCTCCGCTTCTCAGCTATCATGCCACAGCACGTTTGATTATATACTAGGGATTTCTTTAAATCAAGAGGTTTTTTTAATTTTTTTATGTTTTTTTGAATTTTTTTAACGGGAATTTACAGGGTATCACTCGCCAGATTCACTCAGCTTGAATGTCCTCTTCATCTTGATCCCCTTATTCTCCCATATCTCAAACTTCGAAAAGCTTAAGATGAACCCATATTCTGTATGGTAACCATAATTCTCCATCGCAAACCCAGGGAATCTGCTTCGAATCGCATCGAGCAGCTCTGCCATATCATCTATCTTATATCCCCTGCCCGTCATATACTCATATGCAAATGTGTCTATCTCCTCCCTGTCATCGACCAACGCCAGCTTTGTCACGCCATTCTCATCGGTATAAACCTTCACTCCACTCACATTATTCTCCACAAATGTATCAAGATGAGTATAGCCATAATTTCTGACATCAAAATCCGGGTATCTTCTCACAACGCCTTCATACACCTGTTCCATGACAGCATCTCTTCCCTGTCCTTTATAATAGGAAGAAACCGAATATATCTCCTTTGCTATATCACCTATATCCGGTATATCAGCAGTGCATTTTCCTCCGGCAAGAACATCTATATACATATATCTCTGGGCGCTATTCACAAGGATTTTGTCTGCGTCACATGGACCGGCAACCACAACCTCTATATCCGTGAGCCTCAGCTTGTCGAGAAGCGGTACCGTCAGACTGTCCCCCGTTGCTATATATATGCGCTCTGGCTTTGAAAGCGCAGCATCCGCCATAACCTCCACGGCCAGCGCAACCATCGCCGATGACACCTTATACTCTCCGTGCATGCAGTCCTGTATTCTGAACCTCCCTGCACTCTCCATAAAGCTGTCATCGTCTTTGTCGGAATTAAACATCTTGCAGATCACAAGCTTGTCCGTTCTGATTATATCCTCATATATAACAGGCACAGCCTTTGCCTCTATGCTATCACAATCTATATACAGCGCAGCCCTCATGATATCCTCCTTAATAATATGCCACAACCATCACACACACAACAAACCACAGGTTTAATCCAATTATATCCTGCCATCCGCCTTAATCATCTCCATCAGAGTCTGTCTGAATCCAAACTCCTCACAAAGTACTTCCGCATCCTTAAGAGCCTTCTTTCTCCTGTCCGGAGATACATTTTTCTTCACAGCTCTTATGAGCAGATTTTTAGGCGAATGTGCAATGTCTATAAATTCCATTATATCAGTCTTATATCCACACGCCTCAAGCATATGTCCGCGGATAGAATCTGTTGCCAGCGCAGCTATCCTCTCCTTGATGATACCGTATCTTGTCAGCGCAGCCAGTTCATCAGAATGCATCTGTTTATTCAGCTCATGCTGGCAGCAGGGCACGGACAATATATACTGTGCGTTCCAGCAAATGGCATTGTACAGCGCATAGTCCGTGGCAACATCACACGCATGCAGCGTCATGACCATATCCACATCCACATCCGTCTTATACCCATTTATATCCCCAAGTTCGAATTTTAGTCCGGTATATCCAAACTGTTCCGCCAGCGCATTGCAGTCTTTTATCACCTGCTCCTTGAGATCCAGGCCGGTTATATGGACATCAAGCCCCTTAACCTCATGCAGATAATAATAAACTATAAATGTCAGATACGATTTGCCGCATCCAAAATCTACTATATTAATAGAAGGTTTATTGTAGCTCTTCATGACATTGTCCACGATCTCCGCAAATCTGTTGATCTGCTTAAACTTGTCATACATGGAGTGCACAACCTTGCCATCCTTTGTAAATATGCCCAGATGGGTAAATACAGGGATATCCATTCCCTCTTCAAGTATATATTTCTTTCTTCGGTTGTTCCCCTGAACAGTTATGAGTTTATTCTCCGTGTGTCTCTTATTCACAGCTATTTTGCCCTTCTTTGAGATCTTCACATCCCACTCCTCCTGGGCCGAGAACATGTTTATCTGTCTGAATCCATCCTGCAGATCTCCGGCCAGTGCTTCTTCAAGCTCGTCCTCATCTATATTCTGGTGGAACACCTGCTTCTCCGTATACCTTTCTATCTGAAAGCACCTTTTACCGCCTATGATTTTTCTCTCAAATACCACTTTTCTATATTCACCGCGTCCGCCACTGAGGATAATCTTGTGGGGATCACTCTGTACCATCTCTTCTATTAATTCTTTTATACTTATATCTGCCATTATTCCAACTTCTCCATTACCAACAATCTGTATCGTCATTAATCTCTGTCATCAATCTATGCACACAGCAGCCTTGACGCAGTGCTTTGATACAAGTATAATCTATAGGATATATTTTTTGAAGTTATTTTTATAAGGAAGGATTACATATATGTGGATAGCAGATGGATGGAAGGATTATGAAGTTATTGACTGCTCTGACGGAGAAAAGCTTGAGCGTTGGGACAAATACACTCTACTCAGACCAGATCCCCAGGTTCTGTGGAGCACTCCAAAGAAAAATCCTGCATGGAATAAACTGAACGGACATTATCATAGAAGCAACAAAGGCGGCGGAGAATGGGAGTTTTTCAGCCTGCCTAAGCAGTGGACGATAAATTACAGGGATCTGACTTTCAATCTGAAGCCATTCAGCTTCAAGCACACTGGTCTGTTCCCTGAGCAGGCTGCCAACTGGGACTGGTTCAGCGAACTGATAAAGAACTCACCTAAAAAGGATATTAAGGTGTTGAACCTGTTCGCATACACAGGGGGCGCAACATGCGCAGCCGCCAAAGCCGGAGCTGCAGTCACCCATGTTGATGCATCCAAGGGAATGGTTACCTGGGCAAAGGAAAACGCAGCATCATCAGGGCTCGCCGACGCACCGATCAGATGGATAGTTGATGACTGTGTAAAATTTGTCGAAAGAGAGATCAGACGAGGCAACAAATATGACGCGATCATCATGGATCCTCCTTCATACGGCAGAGGACCAAAGGGTGAGATATGGAAGATCGAAGAGAAGATCCATCCTTTCATCAAGCTCTGCAGCCAGCTTCTCTGTGACAAGCCGCTTTTCTTCCTTGTAAATTCATATACAACAGGTCTCGCGCCTGCGGTGCTCACATATATGATATCCACAGAGGTAAAGAGCAGATTTGGCGGACATGTTGTGGCAGATGAGATCGGACTTCCTGTCACAGAGACAGGTCTTGTTCTTCCTTGCGGTGCCGCCGGAAGATGGCAGAGATAACAACGGATCGGTCGAGGCAGATACGTTTTGCAGATAAACTAAAAGCAGGAATATGAAACCCAGCAAACTTCGTTATAGGGGCTCATATTCCTGCTTTTTTAATTTTTCAGCTTCTTAATTTCAGCTTTTTTGTCACGTAATTTAGTCCTTTACACCGTCACATCCACATACTCCAGACGTATGACCTTCTCCAGATCCGCAGGGGCTATCTCTATCTGATACCCAACCTTACCCGCACTCACATACATCTTATCAAGATTTTCAGCACTTGCATCTATCGTGGTCCTGAAAAACTTCTTCATACCGATAGGTGAGCAGCCGCCATGTATATATCCGGTAAGAGGGAGGAGTTCCTTTGCCTTGAGCATATCTATCGACTTCTCTCCCACAGCCTTCGCAGCCTTCTTGAGATCAAGTTCCTCCTTGACAGGAATTACAAACACGTAATTTGCGCCGGACTTCGCAACGGTCACCAGGGTCTTATACACATACGCAGGATCCTGTCCAAGTATGGCAGCAACCTTCTCTCCATTCGTCTCGCCCGTCTCCACATAACAATAATGGTTGTACTTTATCTTCTTGCTGTCAAGTATGCGCATGACATTTGTCTTTTCCTCAGTCTTTGCGTTCTTATTCTTATCTTTCATGTTCCAGGTCATCTCCTTGTCATCAAATGCACTAAGCGCCCCAACCTTGTCTATTGAAGATTGAAGCGCTGTATGCATGTCTATTGTATTCTCCGGCTTTATCTTAATCTGCCGTACATAACTTTATCTGTCTTCCATCGGCAGATACTCTCTGTGTGTTCCCACATACTTGTATGCAGGTCTGATGATCTTGCCGGCATTGACAAGCTCCTCTATTCTATGCGCTGACCATCCTGCAATACGTGCGATGGCAAATATAGGAGTAAACAGCTCGATAGGGATACCGAGCATCGTATATACAAATCCACTGTAGAAGTCTACATTTGCCGATATAGGCTTGCCGCTGCGTCTTCTGGCCGCAAGCAGTCTTCCTGATATCTCCTCAACCTTCTTGTACAGCTCAAATTCCTTTGTCCTGCCCTTCTCCTGGGCAAGTCTCTCTGCATATCCCTTGAGTATCCTAGCTCTAGGATCTGAGTTGGTGTATACCGCATGACCCATTCCATATATAAGGCCTGAATGGTCAAAGCCCTTCTTGTCAAGAAGTCCTGTGAGATATTTCTCCAGTGCAGCCTCATCATCCCAGTTCTTGACATTGCTCTTGAGGTCATCAAACATCTGCTGAACCTTGAGGTTCGCACCACCATGCTTAGGTCCCTTCAGCGATCCAAGTGAACTTGCAACTGCAGAATATGTGTCTGTTCCTGTCGACGATACTACATGAGTTGTAAATGTGGAGTTATTACCACCACCATGCTCAGCGTGTATAACCAGACATATGTCAAGCACCTGCGCCTCAAGCTCTGTATATTTCTTATCCGATCTGATAAGCCTCAGGAAATTCTCCGCAGTGGAAAGCCCCGGCTTCGGATTGTGTATTACAAGACTCATGTCGTGGAAATAGTGCTTGTAGCCCTGATAACCATATGCGGCAATCACAGGGAACTGTGCTATCAATTCCATACACTGTCTGAGAACATTCTCTATGCTTATATCATCCGGATTATCATCATATGAATAGAGTGTGAGAACACATCTCTGCAGAACGTTCATCATATTCTTGCTTGGTGCTTTGAGGATAACATCTCTTGTAAACTTTCTAGGAAGCTCCCTGTAGCACTCCATCATCTCAACAAATCTCTTAAACTGCTGCTCATTTGGAAGCTTTCCAAACAACAGAAGATACATAGTCTCCTCAAATCCGAATTTACTTCCGTGAAAACCTCTCTCGAGATCCTCAACATTGTACCCCTGATAATACAGACGGCCATCAGTCGGCACTCTCTCTCCATCTATTACATCATATCCTATGACATCAGATATCTCTGTGAGTCCCGTGAGTACACCTTTTCCTGTGGAATCTCTGAGGCCTCTCTTGACATCATAATTGACATAGAGGTTCTGGTCTATCTTGCCAGATTCTGTACAATAACCTGTAAGCTCATCCAGTATTCTGTTATATTCCTCGCTGTTTCTTTCCAAACCTCATGTCTCCTTCCTTTATCCAATCCCTGTTCATCATCCCGGAGCTTCTCCGGATTTTATCAATAAACTATATCAACTCACCACAGTTTATCAAAAAAACTCCATTTTCGCAAGAAAGACAGCAATAAATTTGATTTATTCCTGTCTTTTCGCCGAAATTATTTAATTTCAAAATATTTCTGCCTAAATTTCAATAATATATCTCTCATAGGCATTTATGATCGTCGTGTCCTCGTATTTTGATTCGCGGACAAAATCTCTTCCATAATTTATATGCACATGGCCATGGACAAAATACTTAGGTCTATACTCCTCCATAAGCGTTCTGAAACACTTAAAACCTGTATGTGGGAGATCCTCGGAATCATTTATCCTGTATGCAGGCGAATGGGCAACAAGTATGTCAAAGCCCTTGTTCCTCATGATCTTAAACCTGAGTTTCCGTACTCTTCTGGCCATCGCACGCTCGGAATACTGATGATCCGCACCACCAAACTTGTATTCCATCGAACCGCCAAGTCCCAGAATTCTGACACCCTTATACACATAAAGCTTGTCGTCTATGCACTCGCAGCCCCCCGGCGGTGTATCCTTGTAGCACACGTCGTGATTGCCATGGACATAGAGAACGGGCGCATGACTGAATGTCGCAAGGAACGACAAATACTGTGGCGATAAATCGCCACAGGATATTATCAGGTCTATTCCCTCGACCTTACTCTTATCAAAATAATCCCACAAATACTTGGATTCTTCATCCGCCAACAACAAAATCTTCACGTATCTATTCCCCTGTACTACAGTATACCTTCTCCGTAGGAGATTTATCTTATTTCACTTCCGGAACCGACTTGAGCTCCAGACTCTCCGGTGTGTCTATACCCTGAAGTGCAACTACCGTCTTTGCCTCATCGACAAGATCGTCCTCTGTAGGGAGCATGCCCACTACATTCTCAGCAAGCCAATCCATCTTGAGTATATCTTCATGGAGCATCGCTCCGTCATCTTCATTTCTCACTATTCCGTTCTGGGATGTAAGCTTTCCGCTGAACGGTGTGATAGCGCCCTCTCTTATGAGGTTTGTCATAACCGATATGAGCTTCTGTGTTCCGGCCGGAAGGTGCTTTGAGCATATGACGTCAACTATTCCCGCTGACATACCCCACCAGTAGCTTATCGCATTGCTGGTCTCGTTCTTCTCCTCCTGCTTCCAGTTGCCCTCCAGTATGGATTTAAGGATCCTCTCATAGAATGCACCCCAGTTGTAGAAAGGCATGGCAAGGTTGACGACCTCTCCATTCTGATCATAGTGATAAAGTCCGAAGTTTCGTGACGCATCATCCGGCATGATCATGTCTCTATCGGATATATATGTTATTCCATTTCTCTCGAAGAACTTCTGTGGATCAGCATTCTTAACCTTCGTCCACTGCAGATATATCTTTGCCCTAGGGTTGACCATCCTTGCTCCGATGGCAAATGCATTGATGTTCGCTGTTGTTCCGAATATCGGATAATCAGCTACATATCCTATCTGTCCGTCAGCACACAGGCTTCCCGCTATCATACCGGTGAGGAACTTCACCTCGTACATTCTTGCATAATAGGTACGCACATGGCTGTTCGCAAGGCTGAGGGAACAGTTAAGTATCTTTATCTCCGGGTGGAGCACTGCAGTCTTAAGAGCCTCAGGAAGCATCTCAGGCCCTGTCGTAAATATCACATCATACTTCTCATCCACAAGTCTTCCAAGGCACTCTGTCAGCTTGGCAGGTGTATCCACATTACAGAAGGTTCTGCTGTCGACAGAATCTCCGAGTTTATTCTCCATGTCCATTCTACCCAGTTCATGGCTGTATGTCCAGACCGAGTTGGCTGGCGACTTATCATACACAAATGCCACCTTCAGGTTCGAAGGGCCTGATGGCTTTATAACCCTGTCGAGTATGGACTTCTTAGGCTCCACAGGATCGAGCTTTGGAAGAACCGTCTTATCCTTCTTCTCATTTGTGAGGACTATCTCATTCCATACCTTGTCAACACTGTCCTTCACCTGGGATGTAGTCATGTTCTTAAGAGCTTCATAGCCATACACATTGAGGAATACAAGCATGGCATCGTCCACTGTTATAGTAAGCTCCTCATTGCCCTTCTTAGCAAGATAAGCCTTCTCAAATGCGAGATGTGCCGAGTTGAAATCCAGTCTCTCATCCTCTGTGAAAACCGCATCCTTAGTGATCCCTATGAACTCCCTGAGCTTATCATATCCACCGAGCTGTGAGAAATATACATAGTTGATCCCCGTCTGCTTGTGGAAATCTATAAATTCAAAATATATCTTATTCTCAAGTGAGTCGGTCCTTCTAGGTATCTTTCTTGTAACCATGGCAGGAACTGAGTCCGCACCAAAGTATTTGAGCACACTCACTCTCTTATTTCCTTCTACTACATAGAATTTGTTCATATACTCATATACCTTTATCGGGTCATGTATACCTTCCTCTATGTGGGACTCACACAATGCGGTCCATTTCATTCCAAATTCAGTATGATAATCCAATATAGGCATAAAATTACTAGCAAACGCCGTCGTCCTTGCAGCGGTAGCGGTTCCAACCACGCGGTCAAGCGATATGGTCTGGAGACCAAGATTCACCTCACCCACAGTGTCGGATGGTGATATTATTTCATCCAAAACCGGAAGATATGGATATTCATTTTTTGCTACGGCTGCCTGATATCTCTTCTCACCAAGCTTCTGAGCCCTTAAATATTCGTTTGCTGACATACTATCACTCTCCTTATTCAAGACCATATAGTAATACTATAAAATTCAATAATCAAGAATTTGTTTCCTTCCGATCCGCCAAAATTATCTGCCTTTCAACTGCATGTTTTGTGAATTATGTATAAACCGCATTGTATGTTATGCATAATTACCACTTGATTTTTTTCGTAACATGCTGTATTATATTATTAAATTCAGAAGATTTCACATATTTTCGAACTTAATGTCGGTGTGTGTGAATACCAATATACTTAAGGAGTCTGGCTAATACACTTCCACCAGGCTCCTTTTTATTGTAGCATCTATTCTGTTCTTTTACAGCATTCCCCATCAAAATTCATTGATTTCGACTGCATCATTGTTCATCTTCCCTATATGCGTCAAATGTAACCTTTATGTCAGTTCCCTTACCTGGTTCACTGTCCATATCAAGCTGTGCATTGTTGCGGGCAACTATATGCTTTACTATGGCCAGGCCAAGTCCTGTGCCACCTGTGGACTTCGATCTGCTCTTGTCCACTCTGTAGAATCGTTCAAATATCCTCTCCTGATGCTCCTTCGGGATTCCTATTCCCGTATCCTTCACCCTGAGTATAACCTTGCCATCCTCTGCCTTTACAGATACATCCACACTTCCATTCTTATTGTTATATCTGATGGCGTTGTCTGTGAGGTTATACACAAGCTCCTCCATCATCATCTTGTTCGCATATATATATCCGTGACTGCCATCATAGCTGAGTGTCACACTGTTCTTCTCTGCGTTTATCGCCAGCATATCCGTGGCTGTTCTGGCTATGACCGCCAGATCGATCTTCTCCATCAGTGGCGCATCCTCAGATACATCCAGCTCTGACAGTCTGATTATGTCATTGATGAGGGTGAGAAGTCTGTTGGAGTTCTTGTGGATCTCAGTTGCAAAATGATGTACATCCGCCTCGGTGGCCATACCTGTCTCGATAAGCTCCGAATACCCCGATATGGATGTGAGCGGCGTCTTGAGCTCATGTGATACATTTGCCGTGAACTCCTGTCTCATCTGTGAGCTCTTCACTATATCCGCATGCTGCTTCTGTATCATATCTATAAATGGCCGCATCTCCTTGTACGCAACTATGTGGGTATCGTCGTCCAGACTGTTTGCCATCTGCTCTATTGGTTTCAATATGTTTCTGGTCAGATAGTGTGTCACTATGATGGTGACACAGACCAGGATCGCCATCACCACCAGCATGACCGGCACAGCCGCAAGGAACATACTGATTACATTGTTGGTCTCCCTCGCTATTCTCAGCACCCTTCCAGCCTTGAGCAGTATCGCATAGTAATATGTGCTCTTATTGAGGGTTTCCGACTTTCTTATAACCTGTCCATCACCATTTTCAAATGCCTCTGCTATCTCTGGTCTGTCAAGATGGTTCTGCATGGAAATCTCATCGGCCTGATTGTCATACAGAACACTGCCGTCGGGCGCTATAAGCGTCAATCTGAGGTCATTGGTATCCACGCTTGCATACACACCGGGGTCATCCGCATCGAAATCTCCGGTATTCTTAAGCACCTCAGCATACCCCTTCAGATCCCTTATGATCTCCGCCTTGTACACCTCATAGAATATAAACGTCGACAGGACCATGGTCACCGCTATGGCCACCAGTGAAAAGATAATAAACTCCAGATTGATAACCTTTTTCAGTCTTTTATCGTCTCTCTTACCCATATGCTACTCCATCTTATACCCTACATTTCTAACCGTCTTTATCATATTACCTGCTTCGCCAAGCTTCTGTCTCAAAGTCTTGATATGCATATCAAGGGTTCTGGATTCGCCCTCGTAATCCGTTCCCCACACATCCGACATGATCGTGTCTCTGTGAAGGACTATTCCTGCATTAACCATGAGAAGCTTTAAGAGTTCAAACTCCTTGAAGGTAAGCTCACACAACTCACCGCCCACATGCACCTCGCGTCTCTCTGAATCAAGGGTTATATCCCCGAGTACCATCTGCTTGTCATCCTGCAGCGCCCTGCTTCTTCTGAGCAGCGCCTTGACTCTGGATATGAGCTCCATCACGCCAAATGGCTTGGTGAGGTAATCATCCGCTCCTATATCCAAGCCCTTGACCTTGTCAAGCTCTGTAGTCTTGGCTGTCACAAGGATAATCGGAACTCTGACAGTATCAGGTCTGCTCCTGAGCTTCTTCACAATTTCAAGACCATCCATGTCTGGGAGCATGATATCCAGGAGTACCAGATCAGGGACCTTCTCCGCAGACCTTGAGAAGAAGGATTTCGCATTCTCAAACTCCTCCACCGCATATCCGCTGTTTTTCAGAGCAAACATCTCTATCTCTCTTATATTCTTATCGTCTTCTACAATATAAATATGTACTGCCATTTTGTCTCCTTTCCCTGTGTAATACCACTTTCATTTACATGCGTATTGCAATTTTATTTTTATCATTATTTTTTTATTTATACGTGCCAGATATCACTTCAGCTTGTACATCTCTCTGTAATATGTGTACATGCTCTGGAAATCTATGTTGGAATCCTTCTTCATGTTATCCAGATATTCATGTGTATCAAAGTTATCTGATTTTAACTGAAGCATTGCCACCGCCACGTTGGAACAGTGATCTGCAACTCTCTCATAGTTGTTGATAAGATTCTCCAGTGATATTCCGAGCTCAATGGTACATTTCCCCTTCTGAAGTCTCTTGATATGCTGCTTCTTAACCGCGCTGTTGAGCTCATTGATGGCTTCCTCAAGCGGCTCCACATGGGATGCCTCCTGAAGGTCTTCTTTGTCGTAAGCCTCCACAGTCATGCTGACTATGTTCTGAACTGCATCCTTGTATACACCCAGCTCTGACTTTGCCTTTTCTGAGAAGGACGCGCCCGCCTCATTCATCTTCCTGCATATATCCGCTATGGTTATGGCGTGATCCGACATTCTCTCAAGATCACCTATGACATGAAGTCCGATCGATACCTTCTGGCTATCCTCATGGGAGAGCTCCTTGCTGCTGAGCTTTACCATATAAGAACCGACCTCATCCTCATAGGTATCTATGATGCCCTCAAGATCCTCAACCTTATCCCTGACCGCTTCATCATAATTATCAACCAGTGACAGTGCCATATCAACACTGTTCTTTGAAAGCTGAGCCATGTATTTTACGACCTCTATACAGTGTCCAACAGCAAATGCTGGTTTCTCAAGGAATCTGGCATCCAGACGCTTGAGCATCTCCAGCTCTGCAGGAGTATTTTTCTCCACCTCATCCTTATCTCTGACAGTGAGCGTTGCAAGCTTCTCAAGTCCGCCTGAGAACGGAAGCAGAAGAAGTGTCGCTGCAACGTTGAACACACTGTGTACAACAGCTATACCAGCTGCATTCGCTGAATCATTCAGGAACTGGAAGTGTACAAATGAATTGACCGTGTAGAACACCACCATGAACACGACTGTTCCTATGATGTTGAAGTACAGATGCACAAACGCAGCTCTCTTGGCATTCTTCTTGGTTCCTATACATGATATCAGTGCCGTTACACAGGTTCCTATGTTCTGACCCATGATGATTGGGATCGCCGTCCCAAATGACACAGCCCCGGTTGCACACAGCGCCTGGAGTATACCTACAGACGCCGAAGAACTCTGTATGATAGCTGTTATCAACATTCCCACAAGCATTCCAAGGAATGGATTGGAGAACATGGTGAGTATATTCGTAAATTCCGGTACATCCTTAAGCGGAGCAACCGCACCGCTCATCATCTCCATACCAAACATGAGCACTGTAAATCCAAGAAGGATTCCACCTATATCGTGCTTCTTCTCAGACTTGGTGAACATGAGGAATATTATTCCTATTACTGCGAGTATAGGTGAAAAGGATGAGGGTTTCAACATATTAATAAATATATTGTCACTCTGTATTCCTGTAAGGCTGAGTATCCATGATGTTACTGTTGTTCCTATATTTGCACCCATGATGATACCCACTGCCTGTCTCAGCTTCATGATGCCTGAGTTTACAAGTCCAACCACCATAACTGTGGTCGCCGATGATGACTGGATCACTCCTGTCACCGCGGCGCCCAGCAGAACACCCTTTATAGGTGTGGATGTGAGTTTTTCCAGTATCTTCTCCAGCTTACCGCCAGCCGTCTTGGCAAGGCCATCTCCCATCACGTTCATTCCATACAGGAACATTGCAAGTCCGCCCAGAAGGGATAACACATTGAAAATATCCATATTTTTTGTCTCCTTATTACATTTCCAATTACTTCTGTATAAGGACTTGTATACACAATATCCCTTTTACAGCGTCTGTTTTATCAGAGTCTATTGTAAAAGGGATATGTAAAATGTGAGATATGTGTATGTAAAATCTGTGTAAATTTAAAATCTATGTAAAATCCTGCAAAATATTTGGCACAGTTTTGTGGTATCACATAGACCTTTTTTCTGTTTTCATCTGTTTATTTGCTTCCCAGAGGCTCATTTATGAGCAGATACACCGCACTTCCAAGCATTCCTACCAGGAACATGCCATAGCCGCCACATATGAACATCAGCTTTGCTAATGATACATCTCCCAGCACAGGGATCATGTGGAGCAGCAATGCTGCAGCACATCCCGCAAGTCCGCACACCACCATGCTGACTGTTATGAAAAGTTTCATATTGCCTATACCTGTTATGTGTGACAGTTCATTTATCTTCGTACATACCCACTTCATAGAAATCACCTCTTTTCGTCCATGACTCAATCATCAGTCTATATGTTCTCCTGTTATCGAGAAGAGTACCCACTCTGATATATTCGTTGCGTGATCGCCAATCCTCTCAAGATACTTGGCAACCATAAGAAGGTCACAAGCCTGCTCTCCATCATCCGAATTCTCATGTATCATTGTGATGAGTTCATTCTTGACCTTGTCAAAAAGATCATCGACGACATCGTCATGCTCTATTACACTCTTTGCCTTTTTCTCATCTGCGTTGACATATGCCTCTATGCTTGATACCAGCATGACGATCGTCTCTTTTGCCATCTGCTGTATGTGCTCAAGCTTCTTTATATATGGTGTGCCAGCCATGCACAGTGTGAGTTCTGATATATCTGAGGCGTGATCTCCGATCCTCTCCATATCCGTTATCATCTTGAGTGCTGCGGATATATTTCTCATATCCCCGGCAACCGGCTGCTGGGTAAGGAACAGCTTGAGGCACAGATTCTCAATCTCTCTCTCCTGATGGTCGATGGCGTCATCCGCCTCGATCGCCTTCTTTGCGAGCTCTGTGTCCTGGGCCACGAGAGCCTTGATCGCTGTCTCGATCGCCTGCTCAATCATAGTTCCCATCTCTATCATCTCTGCGTGAAGCTTTCTAAGCTGCATCTCATATTTGTCTCTCATCGTGTCCCTCCTAACCAAATCTACCGGTGATGTAATCCTCTGTACGCTTGTCAGCCGGCTTGCTGAACATCTTTTCTGTCTCTGCGTACTCAACGACCTCTCCGAGAAGGAAGAACGCTGTGTTGTCCGCAACTCTGGTTGCCTGCTGCATGTTATGCGTAACCATGATAATGGTGTAATTGTCCTTCAGTTCAAGTACCAGGTCCTCTATCTTGGATGTCGATATAGGATCAAGGGCCGATGTAGGCTCATCCATGAGAAGTACCTCAGGCTCCACTGCCAGTGCTCTGGCTATACAGAGCCTCTGCTGCTGTCCTCCTGAAAGGCCAAGTGCTGACTTCTTCAGTCTGTCCTTAAGCTCATCCCATATAGCTGCCTGTCTGAGAGATCTCTCAACTATCTCATCAAGCTTTGCATGATTTCTTATGCCGTGTGTTCTAGGACCATATGCTATATTGTCATAGACACTCATCGGAAAAGGATTCGGCTGCTGGAACACCATTCCAACTCTTTTTCTCAAAAGGTTAATATCCATTCCGCTGTATATATCCTCTCCATCAAGCCTCACATCACCTGTTATCTTGCATCCCTCTACCAAATCATTCATTCTGTTGAGCGACTTAAGGAATGTTGACTTACCACAACCTGATGGTCCAATAAATGCTGTAACCTCATTTGACGGAATATCCATATCAATACCCTTAAGGGCATGGAACTTTCCATAATAGAGGTTAAGATTTTTAACGCTGAACTTAACGTTATTATTCATCTATTTTTCTCCATTCTTAATTTGCTTTATCTGCTGCAACCCTGCCTGCAATCTTGTCGGACGCAAAGTTGATAAGCACTACAAGTACAAGAAGCACTACCGCTGTTGCATAACCCTGATCCGTGTGAAGTCCTTCTTTTGACAGAAGGTACATATGAACCGCCAGAGTTCTTGTTGAATCGGTAAGCTTTGTCGCCATCTTTGCAACCGATCCTGCTGTGTATATGAGTGCTGCCGTTTCGCCCACGATACGTCCTGTCGCAAGTATGATTCCTGACAGTATTCCAGGAACGGCACTTGGAAGCACTACTTTGAATACTGTTCTGAGCTTTCCGGCTCCCAGTCCAAAACTTCCTTCTCTATAAGACTTAGGCACTGCCATAAGTGCCTCCTCTGTGGTTCTCATTATGACCGGAAGAACCATTATCGCCAGGGTTAACGCACCTGATATGAGTGATAATCTAAGTCCACACGCATTTGTGAAAAACAGCATTCCAAATAGTCCGTATACGATCGAAGGTATTCCTGTAAGCGTCTCCGCTGTGATCCTCACTACCCCCACCAGCTTATTGCCAGTCTTTGCATATTCTACAAGATATATCGCTGCAAATATTCCTATCGGACCTGCTATCAGGAGGGACAGCAGCGTCATGTAAACCGTATTTATAAGTGCCGGTACCAGCGAACAGTTGTCCGATGTATATTCCCAGCTGAATATGTCCGCATTAAGATTTGGGATTCCCTTTACCAGTACATACACCAACAGAAATCCTATGGAGAGCACAGTTATGAGTGTCGCCAGATGTACAAAGATAAACATTATGAATGATCCCGGTCTCTTTCTGTACTCAGCCCATTTCTCAGACCATGTGCTCTTGTTTATTGCCTCTATGCTGTTCACATCAACTATGGATGAAGGATCGTCCTCAGGTGCCGTCTTTTTCGTGCTGATTATTGTATTTTTTGTTCTGTCATCGCCACATGCGACAACTGTCTTTATTCCTTCTACTCTCTCTGTCATCTATGCCACCGTCTTTCTCTTTATGATGGAGAACAGGAGGTTGATAATGAGTATGAATACGAACAGTACAACGCCCGTCGCTATCAGAGCCTGTCTGTGCAGGTCCGTCGCATATCCCATCTCCATTACTATATTTGTGGTGAGTGTTCTGACACCTCTCAGTATTCCGTCAGGCATATGGACCTGATTTCCAGCAACCATGATGACCGCCATAGTCTCTCCAACTGCACGGCCAACACCAAGGATAATCGCTGCCATAACTCCTGACTTTGCTGCAGGGACAACAGTCTTGAACACGCTTCGCTCATGTGTTGCTCCAAGTGCCAGGGCTCCCTGATAATATTTGTCAGGTACCGCTCTTATTGAGGTCTCTGATACACTGATGATAGTTGGAAGTATCATCATTCCAAGAAGTACTGATGCCGTGAGCATCGTATTTCCATTTACTCCAAATATGCTTCTCACCATCGGTACAAGCACACACATTCCAAAGAATCCATATACTACCGAAGGTATTCCGGCCATCAGATTGATAAATGGCTTTATAACTTTATATAATCTGTCGGGACAAAACTTTGCCAGATATATCGCTGTCAGAAGTCCTATCGGAACTCCAATTATCAGTGCTCCGGCTGTCACATATATACTTCCTAATATGAAAGGAAGAATGCCGTAGTACCCATTTGTAGGCTTCCAGACCTCACCAAGGGTGAAATCCCCGAAGCCTATCTCTTTAATGGCCGGTATTCCATTCACAAACAGGAACACACATATGAGTGCTACTGCTGCGATGGATACCAGTGCCGCTATCAGGAATACTACATGCATAATTGTTTCTTTAAGTTTATGCATAAGCTGATTACTTTACGTCCTCCCACTTTGCTGCTGAACCTGTGAATATGTCCTTGACCTGATCTACTGTGTAGTCCTCAGCAGGGTTGTTGTTATTTACTATAACTGCAATTCCGTCCATTGCTATTACTGTTGCCTTGAGACCAAGTGCTGTCTCTGTATCCTTGAGTTCACGTGATGCCATACCTATGTCGCATGTTCCATCTGATGTTGATGTGATACCTGTTGTTGAATCGCTCTCCTGAAGCTCGATGTCAGCGTTTGTGTTGATTGCCTTGTATGCCTCGATAAGTTTTTCCATAACAGGTGTTACTGAAGATGATCCTGCAACAACAATCTTGCCCTTTGGATTTGTTGAAGTAAATGCTCCGCTGTTTGCAACCTCGATGTACTTATTTGCTGAGATGATCTTCTGTCCATCCTCGCTCATGATGTAGTTGATGAAATCCTGTGCAACATCGCTGATGCCATCCTTTGTAACGATGTTGAAAGGTCTTGAAAGTGTGTATGAACCATTGTTGATGTTCTCCTCACTTGCCTCAACTCCACCGATCTTGAGTGCCTTTACTGTATCGTTGAGTGCTCCGAGAGATATGTAACCGATTGCATAATCATCTCCTGCTACTGTTGTGAGTACGACCTCTGTGCTGTTGCATGTGATGGCATTTGTTGTTGTGTTGTCGACCTTATTGCCATCTGCATCCTTCTCCTCAACTCCTGTGAGCTCTACGAATGCTCCTCTCGTTCCTGAGCCTTCCTCTCTTGATACTACTGATATATCCTGTGCTGCATCGAATCCGCCATCTGCGCTCTTTGATGAATTATTTCCACAGCCTGCAAGACTTCCTACCATAAGTGCTGCTCCAAGTGTAACTGCTAATACTTTCTTTAATTTAACCATTTTCTTTTTCTCCTTACTTTGTCCATATTCTTTCTTGGAACATCAGCCATGCAAAATCACTTTATGGTATGGCTGATGCTGCATAACAAGTTTTCTACGAAAACTTATTACATGTGCCGGTTATCTCTTGAACCGGTCTTTGCAAATATTGTATTATTGGGACATATCATTCTTTGCTTATGTCCCGGAAAAGAACTCGCGCGCCTTTCGTTCTTTTCTTTGAACTATAATAAATGGCATAAGTAAAATACATAACCAACGCAATGTAAATTGAATGTAAAGTCGGCGTTAATCAATGCATGCTGAATGTACAGCAAATAATCTGCCATGACTTATAAATTGCAACCAGAAAGTGGGATAAATATACATGACAAATACCAGTTTAGAAGTAATAGGATATGTGAGATGCGACTACAAAGAGAAGTTCGGGATTCCAAGGCAGAGCGGTCTGACAGGCCGCGCCGCCGCTTTTATAGAGATACTTCCACCGTACAATCAGGCAGAGGCGTTCAGAGGACTTGACGGATTCTCCCACATATGGCTGCTGTGGGACTTCTCCAGGGCTCACAAGAACGGTTTTACCGCAACAGTAAAACCCCCAAAGCTGGGCGGTAACCAGCGGATGGGGGTTTTTGCCACCAGATCGCCATTCAGACCGAACAACATCGGACTATCATCGGTGAAGCTTCTGGACATTATATATAATGAAGAAAACGGCTGTGTACACGGACTTGTGGTGTCAGGAGCCGATATACTGGACGGAACACCGGTGTACGATATCAAGCCTTATCTACCATACACCGACAGCCATCCGGATGCGACCGGGGGCTGGACAGACTCCCTTGA
>NZ_JBCPDQ010000004.1:242856-244267 GCF_040915325.1 Coprococcus sp. RTP21281st1_F1_RTP21281_210402 | reverse complement strand
CTGTACGGCGGATACGATATAAGGTTTACCATATCTGGTGACACTCTTACCATATGCGAAGTGGCTGAGCCCGGACCACAATGATACAAAAAGGCATTTTACCGGCATAAAGCTGAAAAATTATGATATTTTCTCATTATCATGGCTGTGACGTTCCTCTCCTCAAAGCTGATATTTCCCAGTAGTTTCACCGGCATGACCCCCATCAAGGAATTGGTCACAAAGCATTCCTGATACGATGACAGTTCATCAGGGAATATCACCGTCTGCGTGACCGCCTCTGATTCACAGATATACTCCCTTACTGTTCCAGGCAGAAGACCTGAGTCTATCGCAGGTGTGTATATCCTACCATCTCTCACCAAAAATATATTACTCACCGTACCCTCGCATATCTGTCCCTTTGTATTCAGGAAGATCCGTTCATCCATTCCAGCTTTGCCAGACCGCCTTTTTTCAAGAATGCAGTCTCCGTAATTCATGGTTTTATGATATACGAACGGCGATGTCTCATTTCTTCTAACATTACTTATGTCCATTGCAAACCCCCGTTCGTATATATCTGGGGTGTAAGGATTATCTCTCATTGAAAAAAACACATTTTCCTGAGTCAACATGATCTTTAACGCACATCGCCTCATATGACCTGATCGATCTCTGTAATCATGCTCACTCATCCACTTTCTCAGATATTCCAGCACAGTTATCCTGTCTATGCCCCGTTCTGCTGGCATGCCAAGATCCAGGAATCTTGCAGCATCTTCCAGACGTCTCAGATGCCTGTCAAGAAATATCGGCCTGCCGTCAACCACACTTATAGTTTCAAATGCTCCAAGACCAAATTGAAAGCAATCATCCATTTTTACATTCATTTTACATTTCTCCCATTTCCATCATTTTCAAATGCTACTGCAATGCACTGAGTATTGCTTTTGCCTTATCCCGTGTCTCTTCATACTCTGCACCAGGATCTGAATCGGCAGTAATACCGCCTCCAACGCCAAGATAATACCTGCCATTTCTGTACAATACAGTTCTTATCACTATATTAAAATCGCATTTTCCATCCAATGTAATATAACCAATAGAGCCGGTGTAAATATTTCTCTTCCCGCATTCAAGTTCATCTGTAATCTCCATAGCCCTGCGTTTCGGCGCCCCCGTAACAGAACCACCCGGAAATGCCGCAGTAAGAAGAGACATCACATCTTCCCCATCCTGCAGCATACCTTCAACATTTGCCACCTGATGGAAAACAGTCGCATACTCTTCTATCGAAAACAGTTCAGTCACTTTTACGCTTCCCGGTCTGCACACATGGTTCAGGTCATTCCTCTCAAGATCTACAATCATCAGGAGTTCACTCTTTTCCTTCTGTGATTTCTCAAGCTCCCTCCTGAGTGCCTCATCC